>SHWT01000131.1 GCA_009693715.1 Chitinophagaceae bacterium | reverse complement strand
AGGGAAGGGCTGCTGTAATCAAATATCTTTTTGGCGTGTTCATTGCTGCAAAAGTACTTAATTTGTGTTATGATTCAACCGCCAATCCTCATTCCTGGAGACACTATTGGGATCACTTGCCCAGCAGGTTCCATCCCCTTGGAAAAGGTACAAAATTGCATCCTGACCCTTGAAAAATGGGGGTTTAAGGTAAAATTGGGTAAAACCGTGGGGGCTATGATGGATTGTTTTTCCGCATCCGACGCAGAAAGGGCAATGGAATTACAGCAAATGCTGGATGATACAAATATCAAAACGGTATTGTGTGCAAGGGGTGGCTATGGCTTAAGTAGAATCATTGACCAAATCAATTTTTCCGGGTTTAAACAAAATCCAAAATGGGTGATTGGCTTTAGTGATATTACCGTTTTGCATGCTGCTATTCAAAAGCAAAATACCATGAGTATTCATGGTCCTATGGCAGCTGCGTTTAATAAGGGTGCGGAAGGGGAAATATATATCCAATCATTAAAAAATAATTTGATAGGCGAAAAGCAAATAATACAAACAGTTCCTCATTTATTAAATAAGCAGGGATTGGCCACAGCAAACCTTATTGGCGGTAATTTATGTATGATCGCCCATTTAATAGGATCTCAAAATGCAATGGATACCAAGGGTAAAATATTATTTATCGAAGATATTGGCGAAGCGCATTATAATATAGATCGATTAATCATTCAGTGTAAAAATGCAGGGATATTGGATGATTTAGCAGGACTGGTTGTTGGTGGTTTTACAGAATTAAAAGATACTGCAGCAGATTTTGGCGCAACGGCAAATGAAATCATACATGCACATATTTCAAATTTCAATTATCCCGTCTGTTTTGATTTTCCGATAAGTCATGCTTTACAAAATTTTGCGGTAAAGCAAGGGGGCACATACGCATTGGAGGTAAACAATGAGGGGGCCATCTTAAAAGAGCGTTAATATTCAACGCCTAATAGCTATACAATCTAAATATTGTATTAAATTTGTGTATATAAATTTGAATACTATGAAAAAGTCAATTGTAAGTTTTTTTATCTCCTTGTTAATTGGTGGACAATGGTGTGAAGCGCAATCCTATCTTGCTTCGACCATCGAAAAAACGGATAAGGAGGCCATGCAATATGAGATTTTGGGAAAAGTTGGCACTCATTATTGGGTTTTTAAAAACAATGCAGGTATTTCAACCATTGCACAGTACAATGAACAAATGCAAATTGTTAAGCAAAATGATTTGTCCTTTTTGCCAAAAACATTAAATGGATTAGAGTTTATAACATCCAATGATCAAGTAGTTATTTTTTATCAATTCCAAGTGAACGCTACCGTATATGCAGCTGTTGCAAAATTAAATGCAGATGGTAAACTAGTAGGGGAACCTAAAATTATGGATACTGCAGATAAAGTAAGACCAGGCTCAGGAACGAAGGTTTTTAATTTATTGCGTAGTGATAATGAAGAAAAAATATTATTATTCAGCGTCAATACTACAAAGGCATCAGCCATTAAGGTAAAAACACTTTCGCTCAATAAAAATTTCGAATTGCTCAATGAAGCTGAATTTAGCGTACAATCTCAAAATAAAAAAACTGCCTTGTCTGATTTTGCATTGGATAACCAAGGCAATTTGTTTTGCTTACGTAATATCACTCAGACCAATATGGCACCAGCGGTGAGTTTATTGTATTTGTCCGCTGATGGAAAAGAAGTTATTGAATCTGCGATTGTAAATAATATTTTGGAATTAGATGATATCAGGCTTAAAATTGATAATGCAAAAGGCCAAGTAATTTTAAACTCCTTTTATGCTACCGAGAAAAAGGGACATGTGGAAGGCTTATATTCTTATTTATGGAGCATAGCAGCTAAGAAGGAAATATTGACCAATGCAAATCGTTTTACTGATTTTAACAGAGGTGCAGTTTCAAGTAAGCGAAATTTAAAAAATGTTTTTGATACCTACTATTTGGATAAAGTTGCTACACAAGCGGATGGAAGTTATACAGTAATTGCCGAGGCGGCAGATTCTTATTCAAATCGCAACAACTATTTTTCAAGATGGGATTTTTATTGGGGCGGTGCTTTTTATAATCCATTTATGTTTAATTATTGGAATAGGCCTTTTGGTTTTTATCCATGGGGACGATTTGGTTGGGGTATGGGGCCATGGGGCTTTAATTCCTTTGGAATGGGATCGTGGGGCTTTAATTTCTGGGGTAATCCATTTATGTGGGGTAATCCATTTGCCTCTTTTGGTTATCCATCAGTTACTTATAATGCCAATAAAATTGCGCTTTTATCATTTGATGCAAAAGGTAATTTACAATCGATTAAAACAATCGACAAATCGCAAAATGATCAAAATGTGGATCAGTTCATTGGATATGGCACGATCGAAAATCAGGAAGGGATTCATTTTTTATACCATCAAAAACGTAAGGGACAACATAGTTTGGTTTTTAATAGTTTAACAAAACAAGGGCAATTAGAAAAAGGAGCAGTGGTCGTGGCTAATGAAAAAAACTATGAATGGATGCCGCGTATGTTGAAGCAAGTGAGCGATAACGAAGCTATTTTGCCGTATCAATATAAAAATAGAATTGGTTTCGCGAAAGTTAAATTTAAATAACACAAAGTGGTTTTTTTATTCAGGGATAAAGCGGACATTAATTTGATTTTTATACTTGTATTAAGTGTAATTCTACATTTTCATCAATGGATCACGCCACCGATTGTTATCGCTAACGAGTCGGATGGTTTATTGGCTTATTTATTAATACATTATATAAGGCCGCTACCACCCATTTGGTTAGTACTGATTTTTCAATTACTCATTGTCAGTCAAGCAATACGTTTAAATGCTTTGTTGAGCCAATTTAAAATGTTTCAAAACATTAGTTATTTACCAGCGTTTACCTATATCATTTTAACCGCCTTATTTCCTTATTGGGATGAAATTAGTGCAGGGCTAATTGCAAACTCATTAGTGATTTGGATACTCGTTAAAATATTAAGATTGTATGATCAAACGCAACCCAAAACTCTTGAATTTAATATTGGATTAATTGTGGGCGTTTCTATCTTATTATATGAACCGATTGCTATTTTAATTCCGGTAGTATTATTTGCGATTGCCATAATTCGCCCCTTTAGGTTGCCAGAGTGGTTGGTATTGTTGATGGGCATCATCCTTCCTTTTTATTTCGTATTTACTTTTGTTTTTTTAACCAATCAAGCGCCCTATTTCATCCAATTTTTACCAAGATTGGATTGGGCAAATCCATTGGTAAAGCCTGAACTTAATATCATTTTAGCTTTAGGCATCATGGGGGTGCAATTGTTAGCTGGTTTTTATTTTTGGCAACAACAGCAGTCGCGTTTTATCATACAAGTACGAAAATACTGGGGGGTCCTATTTTTGACACTTTTGGTTTGTTTTTTCCAACCCATTGTTTTTTCATCTCAAGCATTGTATGCTTCCGCAATCATATTAACCCCATTGGCCTGTTTTATAAGTTTTGCTTATGCTACCCCCAAAAGGTTATTGATTCCCAACCTTTTATTTTGGTCGGCCTTACTGGTTATTGTGTATAACCATCTTGCTTAAGTGAAGAATTTAACCCAAATTAGCGGGCATAATTTGTTAACTTTAGCCCTTCAATAAGTACCTTAAAATATTAATCTTTAGTTTATGAAATTTGGTATTTTAGTATTCCCAGGATCTAATTGTGATAGAGACATGCAAGATGCTTTAGAAAAGGATCTTGGTGTGCCTGTTGAAATGTTATGGCATAAGGACAGTGATTTGTCCCATTTCAATACCGAGGATTGTATTGTACTTCCCGGTGGTTTTTCCTATGGAGATTATTTGCGTTGCGGTGCCATCGCAAAATTTAGTCCAATGATGCAATCTGTTATAGAATTTGCAAATAAAGGAGGCAAAGTATTAGGCGTGTGTAATGGCTTTCAAATTTTATGTGAAAGTGGTTTATTGCCTGGTGCTTTACTGCAAAATGCCAACCAACAATTTATTTGTAAAAATGTATTTATAAAAACCGATAATAGCGCAGCATTACAAATTCCTATTGCTCATGGGGAAGGAAGATATTTTGCTGACGCCACTACTTTGGATCATTTACAAAAAAACAGTCAAATATTATTTAAGTATTGTGATGTCAATGGAAACATTGGCGGTGCCGCTAATCCCAATGGATCCACTTTAGATATCGCAGGTATTTGTAATGATCAGCGAAATGTATTTGGCATGATGCCACATCCTGAGCGAGCAACATCGGAAGCTTTGAGTAATGTGGATGGAAAAGAAATATTTAAAATATTAGGGTTATTAAATTAATCCTGAATTAAACGAACTTCAATATGAAAAAATATATTTTAGCATGCCTATTTATTGTAACTGCTTTTTTATCACAGGCGCAAAAAATGAATCCAGTCAACTGGAGTTTTCAGGCTGTTAAAAAAGCGGATAAGCAGTATGATGTAATATTGACTGCGAATGTGGAAGCACCATGGCATATTTATTCTCAGTTTGTAAAAAAAGGGCCAGTTCCTACTACCATTGAATTTAAAACAAATCCATTGGTACAAATCAAAGGTACAGCGAAAGAAATAGGAAAGTTGGAGAAAAATTTTGATAAAAATTTTGATGCAGAAATTAGCTACTATAGTGATAAGGTACAATTTGTACAATCGGTAACACTAAAAGTTACTTCCAAAACAAAATTATCGGGAACGATAGAATATATGGTTTGTAATGATGAAAAATGTTTACCACCTATATCCATTCCGTTTGAGGTCGTGTTACAATAGGGGTTTCAAATTTTAATTTTATAGTATTGCATAAGATTTCCTCTTTTTTTATAACGATCAGCTTTTTGTTGGTTTCCTTGGGTGTTCAATCCCAATCGGAAAATGTTGTACTTGCCAAAGCAATTGCGACACTCATCAATGATAGTAGTTATGCTTTAAAAATAAGTTTGCAAATTGATAAAGGATGGCATGTGTATGGTGAAAATCCAGATGGCATTAACGCACCATTCTTAAAAGCTAATTTAGAATCTGCTAAATTATTACAAGCACCCAATTATTCCATTGCACCGATAAAGCAATCGGATATTTTGTTTACACAGGCATTCGTTTTTAATAATGATTTTGAGGTTACTCAAAATATCCAAATTACAGGGTTTCAGCCCGACAGTTTAAGATTGATTGTATTATTAAATGTAGCCAAGGCGGACCAGTTTTACGCATTGGAACTGCCATTAAATGTTGCATTAGCCAAAGGAACTAAAGTAGCTGGTTTTAATATCTTATTACCAGTATCAGCAACCACTTCACCCGATGATGCTTGTGGTGGCGAAGCTGTTACTACCTCAAATTCTAGTGGTTGGGACGTATTCCTCCTTGGATTTTTAGGTGGTTTAATCGCACTTATTACCCCTTGTGTTTTTCCAATGATACCAGTGACGGTTTCTTTTTTCACCAAAAGGTCAAAAACAAAAAAACAAGGAATCGTAAATGG
>SHWT01000130.1 GCA_009693715.1 Chitinophagaceae bacterium | reverse complement strand
AAAAATTAAAGGATGCAGAAGCTGCAATTCGAACTGTAGTTGAAAAAGCAAATGCGTTCTTTGCAAATGAATGGGCTTCCTTCAGAAAATTAGTAGAAGCAACCCCTATTAAAAAATTCAAGGATTACGAAGTCATTAAATAATTTTATCAACGACCCCCTCCCCAACAGGAGGGGTCGTTTTTTTAATTCCTATTTATTTTATAATTAATACACATGAAAAAAATATTTTTATTTGCCACACTGATTACAGGTTTGTTTAGCAGTATTGCGGTGATGGCACAAAAGAAGAAAGTAATTGCAGTAGTTCCTACGCCGCAAGTAAGTTTGGCAAAGGATCCAATTATTAAGGAGCAATCGTTCCGATTATTGGGACCCTTCAGAGGTGGAAGGGCAGCAGCGGGTGTTGGATCTTATACGGATGTAAACACTTTTTATATGGGTGCCACTGGCGGGGGTGTTTGGAAAACAATAGATGCAGGAAATAACTGGAAAAATATTTCTGACGGTTATTTTGGCGGCACCATTGGTGCGATTGCGATAGCGCCATCCAATGAATCAGTGATTTATGTGGGAGAAGGGGAGAATTCAATGAGAGGTAATGTAAGTGAAGGATTAGAGGGCATGTGGAAATCAACAGACGATGGTAGATCATGGAAAAATATTGGATTAAAAGAAGCAAGACATATTGTTCGCCTTATTGTGCATCCTAAAAATCCAGATATTATTTGGGCAGCAGTGATGGGTCATTTATTTGGACCGAACGAAACAAGAGGCGTATTTAAAAGTATAGATGGTGGCCAAACCTGGAAAAAAGTATTGTATGTTAATCCACAAACAGGGGCAAGTGATTTAATCATAGATCCTACAAACCCTGAAACTTTATATGCAGGTACTTGGCAATTAATGCGCACACCTTATAGTCTAGAGAGTGGCGGAGAAGGTTCTGGTTTATATAAAAGTACCGATGGTGGAGAAACTTGGAATTCCATTAAAACCAACAAGGGATTTCCAAAAGGATTATGGGGTATCACGGGTATTGCAGTAGCAAAATCAAATCCAGATAAGTTGTATGCAATCATTGAAAATGCAAAAGGAGGATTATATATGTCGGAGAATGCAGGTAAAACTTGGGAATTAATTAATAGTGATAATAATATTCGTCAAAGAGCTTGGTATTATACTAAAGTATTTGTGGATCCAGCCGATGAAAATAAAGTGTATTGCCCCAATGTAAACTTTATGATGTCAAGCGATGGTGGACGAAGTTTTGTAGCAGGAAGAACACCGCATGGCGATCATCATGACTTATGGATTGATCCTAAAAACGGAAAGCGCATGATTGTTGCAGATGATGGTGGCGCGCAAGTAAGTTTAGATGGTGCAAAAAATTGGAGCACAGTAATGAATCAACCTACTGTTCAAGTATATCGCTTAAGTACAGATAACCATTTTCCTTATCGCGTATTAGGTGCACAACAAGATAATTCTGCATTCAGAATTTTATCAAGCACTTATGGCGCTTATATTGGAGAGAATGATTTTGATGTAACTGCTGGTGGCGAGAGTGGCTATATTGTTGCTGATCCTACGAATAGTGATATTGTTTATGGTGGCTCTTATGGTGGTTTAATTACAAGATATGATCACAAAACTGGTGAGAACAGAGTGATTAATGTATGGCCTGATAACCCAATGGGTGCTGGCGCAGAAGCGATGAAATATCGCTTTCAATGGAATCATCCAATTTTCTTTTCTCCGCACAATCCTAAAAAATTGTACACGGCAGGTAATCATTTATTTGCCACTGAAAATGAAGGTGCAAGTTGGAATATGTTATCACCTGACTTAACGACCAATGACAAGAGTCGTCAAAAAAGTTCAGGGGGTCCCATCACACAGGACAATACCAGTGTAGAATATTATTGTACCATTTTTACAGCGGCTGAATCGCCCTTAGAAAAAGATTTGTTATGGACAGGAAGTGATGATGGTGTAATTAATATAAGTAAGGATGGTGGAAAAAATTGGAAAAATGTGACACCGAAGGATATCCCACAATGGATGATGTGGAATCGTGTAGAAATAGATCCAATCAGAAAAGGAACTGCTTATTTTGCGGGAACACGTTATAAGTTAGATGACTTTACGCCTTATTTATATGTAACACATGATTATGGTGAAACCTGGGAAAAAATAACCAATGGCATTGATCCAATGCATTTCACAAGAGCTATTGTTGCTAGTCCACGTAAAGCCGGTGTATTATTTGCTGGAACAGAGTATGGATTGTATATATCAGTCAATGATGGAAAAAATTGGGAGCCCTTCCAATTAAATTTACCCAAAACGCCTATTACGGATTTATTAATCCGTGATCATAATTTAATTGTGGGTACCCAAGGCCGTAGCATTTACATTTTAGATGACTTAAGATTCATTGAAAATTACGAAGCTTCAAATACAACTGCAAACAAAGTGTTTCCAATTGCAAAAACATATCGGGTACCGCCACAAATGGGCGGCAGACGCGGTCGTGGTATGATTATGAGTGCTCCGAATAATGTGGGCGCAAACCCTCCTAAAGGCGTCGTGATTAATTATTGGAAAGCCAATACTTCTGATTCTACAAGAGTTATGATCAGCATATTGGATGATCAAAAAAAGGTCATCAGAACGTTTAATCAAAATGATGTGGGCGGACCAAGCTCAGAAGCTGGATTCCAAAATTTTGTTTGGAATATGTACCATAAAGAAATTGAAAAGCCTGAGGAAGGTTTGATTCTTTGGAATGGTGCAACGAGTCCAGTATTAGCCGCTCCAGGCAATTATTTTGCAAAAGTGATGATTGATAAGGATTCGACTGAATTACCTTTTGAAATTGTAGCGGATCCAAATTACAAAGTAAGCAATGCTGATTTAAAAGCACAGGAACAATTTTTATTGTCTGTAGCAGATAATTTTAGTGCTATTATGAAAACATTAAAAGGGATTAAAGAAATCAGAACACAAATACAAACAGTACAAAAGAAAACAAAGGATACCAGCTTCCAAAAGCAATCCAATACGATTTTGGCTAGCCTAAAAACGATTGAGGAAGCATTGCATCAAACAAAAGCAAAGAGCGGACAGGATGTTTTAAATTATCCTATTCGTTTGGATGATAAAATTGCAGGGGTATTTGGATCTGCATCATCAGGTTACACCGCACCAACCAAGCAGGTACAAGAAACCTTTGTGGATTTAAAAGCGAAAGTGGATGTGCAATTAAAGCTGTATAATGATTTGAAAAAAGAAGGAATTAAGGCTTTAAACGAAGCAGTATATAAATTAGGAATACCGGTTATAGGTAATTAGTATTTAGTTAATACCTATTTAAAAAGGGTCCCTCGCATTATCGAGGGACCCTTTTTGGGTGTAGTATTTTAGTATAATTTGGATAGGATTTATTACAAACGTAATATTTCACCTCTCTGTTTTTAAAATTTTATTATTACATCTGGTTATTTGAAATTCGACTATCCCTAAGCCTACTATTCAAAATCAGTATACAATAAATATTTTTTACGCATCATTTTGAATGCAGTTAATTTAGGCTCCCAACTTTTTCTGATTTCGGATTCAGATGTACCTGCAATTAATTGCTGCATTAAAGTTGCGTTGCCTGCAAGCTTGTTAAAAAAGGAAGCAGTGGGTTCGCCCGATTTAGGGCGAATAAAAAAGGAATCCTTTTGTGGGAAGCTTTTATAAATTTCAATGATTAGTGCGATGTCAATTTTATTTTTTGGCGGCGTAGTTTTTGATAAATCCCAACCATAGCATTTTTGTCCATATAGTTTTGAACTCATTGCACCTATGCGTGGCGCTGGTGTAAAGCTGAATGCCTGACTTGTTATACTTGGGTGACCAATATTCGTAAATGCATTTGGGGTACCTCGGCCTTCACTTAATACAGTGCCTTCAATTAAACAAGTAGTGGGGTACCAATAAATGGAATTCATACTTGCCAAGTTAGGGGATGGCGCTACATCCACGGTATACATGGATTTATGCGTGTAGTTTTTGTTTTGAATAATTGTAAGGGATAAGTTGTTTTTACCCGCTACAACTTTTAACCAATTTTCTCCTTGTAATAATTGCGCATATTCGCCCATGGTTAAGCCATATACAGTGGGGATGGGGTTTTTACCTACACCACTTGAGAATGGGGCTTCCAAAACCGGACCATCCACAAAATGTCCGTTGGGGTTGGGGCGATCTAAAATAATCACTGGCTTGTTGTTCGCCATCGCTGCTTCCATATAATATTGTAAGGAGTTGATATAAGTATAAAAACGGGTACCTACATCCTGTACATCAAATAACATGATATCTACATCCGATAAATCATTGGCATCGGGCGCACTTTTTTTACCGTATAAGGAAACTATTTGAATGCCTGTTTTTGGATCTATTTCATCAGATACCTTTTCGCCTGCATCAGCCGTCCCTCTTAATCCATGCTCGGGGGTGAATATTTTTTGTATTTGAATACCCGCCGCCTTTAAAGTATCAATTAAATGTTTGCCATTGATAGTCGCAGTTTGATTGGTAAATAAACTAACCCTTTTGCCTTTTAATAAGGGAAAATATTTTTCCGTTTGGTAAGCACCTGGTAAAATGGGCTTAGTTTTTTGTGCAGTTACAACCAATGAATTGGCAAGCAGTAGGAGGCTAACAAATAGACAGCTAATTTTTTTCATATTAAATAGTATCGTTGAAAACACAATTTAGTATAAAAACAAAAGCAGTGATGTGTTTTTTGATTAACTCAGGTATTTGCCAACAATCGGCATGCGTCGACCTACGCCAAAGGCCTTTGCTGAAATGCGAATAATGGGACAAAACTGATTTCTTTTGTATTCATTATTATTGACCATCTTAAGGGTCCTATCCACCAGTGCATTGTCAAAACCTAATGCTTTTATATCATTCGGATTGGCGCGTCTTTCAATATATTGGTAAAGTATTTGATCCAAAACCGCATAATCAGGTAAACTATCGCTGTCCTTTTGATTCGGTCTTAGTTCGGCACTAGGCGCTTTTGTAATGATATTCGTTGGGATAATTTCTTGATGGCGGTTAATGTATTTGGCTAGCTCATACACTTGTAGTTTATAGCAATCACCTAAAACACCTAATCCGCCTGCCATATCTCCATATAAAGTACCATACCCTGTAGCAAGTTCACTTTTATTAGAGGTGTTAAGTAAAATATAACCAAACTTATTTGCAATGGCCATTAAAATATTACCTCTTGATCGGCTTTGTATATTTTCTTCAGCCAAGGAAAATGGCAGATCCTTAAATAAAGGATTTAAGGTTGCCAGGAATTCCTCATACACTTCCTTGATAGGAATAATATCATATTTGTTATCCAAATTTTGACTCAAAGCAATTGCATCATTTACAGAATGATCTGTTGAGTAGGGGGATGGCATTAAAACTGCGTGCACATTTTCTTTTCCCAATGCTTCACATGCAATGGCTAGGGTAACTGCTGAATCAATGCCGCCAGAGGATCCAATGATTGCTTTGGCAAATCCCATTTTATTAAAATAATCCTT
>SHWT01000129.1 GCA_009693715.1 Chitinophagaceae bacterium | reverse complement strand
ATAGATGCTTTTCGTAAGTCTCGATCAATTCCTGCAGGGTCTTTTAAAAACAATACCGGATCTCCTTCGCTACGACACTGCACGCCTTGATATACGGAGGGTAAAAATCCATTGCCCCAAACACTTTTTCCTGCATCCGGATTGTTACCACCTGATGTTAATACCACAAAGCCTGGCAGATTGCTATTTTCGCTTCCAAGCCCATAAGTTGCCCATGCGCCAATACTAGGCCTACCCAAACGCGCCGATCCGGTATGCATTAATAATTGTGCAGGACCATGATTGAATTGATCTGTTTGTACTGCTTTTAAAAAACTTATTTCATCTGCAACCGTTGCTAAATGAGGAAGATTATCCGAAATCCATGCACCGCTTTGCCCTCTTTGTTTAAATACAGCCTGTGGCCCTAGCATTTTAGGAACACCACGGATGAATGCGAATTTTTTTCCTTCTAATAAACTTTGCGGACATTCCTGTCCATCTAATTTTAATAATTCAGGCTTGTAATCAAATAGTTCCAATTGAGAAGGCGCACCTGCCATATGTAAATAAATCACCGATTTTGCTTTGCCTATAAAATGAGGTGCTTGCGCCATGAGCGGATTGGTATTGGCGAATTGATCAAAACGATCCTTCTCTCCTAACCAATCACATCCACCCACCATGGAGCCTAATGCCATGGCGCCGATGCCTGAAAAACATTCTTTGAAAAAATACTTTCTAGTGATTTGATGTGATGTTTGAAGGTTGGCTTCCTGTATAATATTTTTATTACTTCGCTTACTCATGTCAATTTAA
The DNA here is from genome assembly GCA_009693715.1 of Chitinophagaceae bacterium. Classification (GTDB taxonomy): domain Bacteria; phylum Bacteroidota; class Bacteroidia; order Chitinophagales; family Chitinophagaceae; genus Sediminibacterium. Next base: position 4,857 of record SHWT01000129.1, on the reverse strand, counting down.
TTTTTTGTCAAAAATTCATCGGTATTAATTATTGCCGTGGTGACCATTATTAATGCAGCCGAATTTGCATCCGCATTTTTATCACCCGTAATTTGTTCAATGTTGAAACTGTCTTGTTTGTATTTCATCAAGGCAGTTTGATATAATTTTTCAAATACTTTCTGTTGATCGGCGCTAATCGTTTTATTAAATGCCAATTCATAGGCCTTGCTAATTTGTTTGCTTGCGTTTTGAGGAACCATTTTTATAACGCGTTTTGCAAAGTGTTGCGCAGCTTCAATATATACGGAATCATTTAATGAATTAAGTGCTTGTAATGGCGTGTTGGTTCTGAGACGGCGCGCCGAGCAAACTTCTCTACTCGTGCCATCAAAACTTAACATAGATGGGTAAGGTGCTGACCGTTTCCAAAAAGTGTATAAGGCGCGCCTATATTGATCTCCATCTGTACTTAAAATCCATTTATCTCCATTGTAGGGTGATCTCCAAATACCTTCTGGTTGGTACGGATACACACTAGGGCCATTCATTTTATTACTTAATAGGCCACTTACCGTTAATGCCTGATCTCGTATTTGCTCCGCTGATAATCGAACTCTTGGCCCCCTTGCGTATAATTTATTAAATGGATCCTTAGTTAAGGCGTCATTGTTAAATTTTGAATCCTGCTGATAGGTTGCACTCATCACCATTTCTTTGATCATCTTTTTCAAACTCCATTGATGTGTATTCATTAACTGCCAGGATAAATAATTAAGTAACTCCTCGTGTGTTGGTGCAATACCCTGTGTCCCAAAATCTTCTAATGTTTCGGTAATACCCTGTCCAAATAATTGTTCCCATATTCTATTTACAACGGTTCTTGATGTCAATGGATTTTTTTTATCTGTCAACCACATGGCCATACCCAATCTATTTTTGGGCGCCCCTGCAGGCAAGCCGCCTAGGGATGCGGGTACATCTGGAACTACTACATCCCCTTTCACCAACCAGTTCCCTCTTTCAAATACTTGCGTGGTTCGAGACATATTGCTTGGATTATCAAGCATGATGGGTGTTGCGGTGTAATTAGTTGAATGCAATAAAGTATCAAAATTATTATAGGCCAATTCCCCTTCCGGTGTTCCATTTTTTGGAAAAGGATTATCTAAACGTAACCAATCATATTGTATCCCATTTTCTTCTGGGTTGTTTATTTGACGATTATTATAGCTAAAAACTAAATGATGTTTTCCTACCGTTGTAGGAATATTGGTGGTAGCAATTTTCCAATTACCTTTTGAATTTTCAACAACAATATTTTTAAGTAAGGGTCCTGTCACTGAATCTAAATGGATTTCCCATTTACCACCCGCCTTCCAAGATTTGTATTTGTAATACAATAAAGTACTGCCCGTTAAATCAATATTTTTTATACGGGCTTCTCCATTATTTCTTAGCATCAAATATTTGGTATCTGCTAATGCGCCATTGCTAATTTGATCTGCAACCAATGAATTAATAGCCGTTTGCCCTGTTTTAATAAATCGCATTAAGTCCTTTTCTCTCGACGGTGCATTTTTATGCAACCAATCTTGCAATTGAAATAACCGGACACTGTCGGTACTATGAAATTCTTTTAAAAAAGGATATTCTGCATAGGTATCCTCATCCCTTGTATTATTAAATAAGGCTAAAAATTTATAATATTCCTCATGTTTAAAAGGATCGTAAGGATGGCTATGACATTGAACACATGCAAAAGTAGTACCCATTAATGTTACCCATGTTGTATTCACGCGATCAATCACAGCAGCAGTTCTAAATTCTTCATTATCGGTGCCTCCTTCATCATTGGTTAAAGTATTGCGATGAAATGCGGTCGCTATGTATTGCGCATCTGTTGGGTTAGGTAATAAATCCCCTGCTAATTGTTCTGTTAAAAAAACATTGTAGGGTTTATCAATATTAAATGCATTAATTAACCAATCACGATATCGCCAAATAGTTCTTGAATCATCTTTCTCAAAACCCTTGGTATCAGCGTATCTAGCCATGTCCATCCAAAGGCCTGCCCACTTTTCACCATATTGGGGCGTTGCTAATAATTCATTGACTAAAATTTCATACGCATCCTCGTTATTATTTTGAAGATATTTTATTGCAATGGCTTCTGGCGCGGGCATACCAATAATATCAAAACTTACGCGTCGAAGTAATGTTGGTTTATCAGCAATTGCTGCAGGCGTTAATCCCTCGGCTTTTATTTTTTTATAAATAAATGGATCAATATTATTTTTTATCCAACTCGGTTTTCCAAACCATCCAAAAGGACCAACACCTACTGAAGGAATGGGTGTTTCTTCTACAGCAACATAAGCCCAATGATCGCCCCATTTTGCGCCTTCATTAATCCATTTTTTTAATATACTAATTTCATCCTTACTTAATGGAGGATGCTTATAAGGCATGCGTTCCTCAGGATCGGTCAAATAAAGCCGTTTGATCATTTCACTATTTTCGGCATCCCCAGGTATGATCGCTACCTTCCCAGATTTATTTATGGCAAGTGCTTCTTGTCTAAATAATAAACTAAACCCACTTTGTCTTTTTACGCCCCCGTGACAACTGATACATTTTTTGTTGATTAATGGTTTTACGTCAGCATTAAAGTCAACTTGTTTATTATTGATAAAGTAGCGTGTACCTATCAATACGGGCACTAAAAAAAGTAGAATGACTATATAAATTTTCGGAACTCTTTTTAATATCATTTGCGCATCATTTTCAATATTTAAGATAGGTTATTTTTAAACACAGGCAAAAGCGATAAACTACGAAATCATTACTAGTAAAGTAATAGGTCCATTTTAGTGTTAATGAAACTGTAAATTTCAAAATCGGGCTTATTCCGAACATAATTTAAAGGTTTGATTACTAGCTGTTTAACCTTTTAAGCTAATTTTATTAAAATAGCTTAACATTTCTTTATCATCAAAGATTAAAAAAGGGTGGTAAATTTTATATGCGATAATTGCTATTTCTAACCAAACCAAACCAAAAATGAAAAAAATCTATCAGCAAATCCTTGATTTCCCCCAGATGGTTAATCAAAAAGTGTTAAATGCGCAGTTAAACACGGCCGTTGACAAATTCGATTCTCAAGATGGCGTAAGGAGCTACACAAAGTCCATTTACCAAATTTTGTCCCTCATCGTACTTATTACAATGGAAGTAGCTGTAATTAAAGGGGCTATGGCTTATTTTACCGATGCAGCTAGTACCGGCTTAGGTAAGGCAGGAAGCGTTTTAACTACTTTAGTATTAGTTTATTCTGCTTTCCCAATTGCACACATTATTAGATCAAGAGGCGAAAGCTTAGGTGGTTCACACAATGGTATTGTAACCTTTATTTTTAAAGATTTTGTTACAACCAATATCAAAATACTAGGTGAGGTAGCTGCAGTGGGTGCTTTCATCGGCGCTACTTGTTTTACTTTATCTTTTGTATTTGATACCAACTTATTTACGGTAACCAGCTCAAATTCTTTAAGTGCATTAGCCGGCTTAGCTACCTTACCAATGGAAGGTTTGACCAATTTGTTTGCTGCTTTAAAATTAGAATACCTAACATCAGTTTTAGCTTCATTTGGCAGCTTTACTATGGCGGGCACGCAAACTTTTACTGGTGATATGTTATGGAATGCAAATGACTTATTATTAGTTGCAGGTGCATTTATTAATGTTGCAGCTGGTTTAGCAGTTTTATATGTTAACCTTGCTATCTATCATTTCTTATATACGATTGTATCTAATTTTATCAAATGGATTCAAAGCCCTTCTATTCCAATTTCAATGAAAAGCAAATAGTAGGTCGATATGAATCAATAATTTTTTACTAATTCATAAGAGCCCCGCCTCGAGCAATCGACGCGGGGCTTTTTATTGCTATTTTTTTTGAGAATAAAACATTATTTTCATTGTGCCGAATTTTGAGAAGCCCTTATTTCATTTTGGATTGAAAATTAAAATATTGATTGATGAAAAAACTTTGTTTACTCTTATTTGTATCTACTGTAACAACTTTTACATTAGCACAACAAACGCAAAAGCCACCATTGCATGGTAAAAATTGGATGGCGATAACAGGTAAGCCATTAGCTGCAACTGCAGGATCCATTGTTTTTGAACGAGGAGGCAATGCAGTAGATGCTGCATGTGCAATGTTAGCAGCCACGTGTACCATGTGGGATGTATTGAGTTGGGGAGGCGAAACACAGGCTTTAATATACAATCCCAAAACAAAACAAGTGCTTGCGATTAATGCAATGGGTGTCGCGCCAACAGGTGCTACACCAGAATTTTTTAAAAGTAAAGGATATGGATTTCCACCAGAATATGGTCCATTGGCTGCTACCACACCAGGAACCCCTGGCGGTATTTGTTATATGTTATCCAATTATGGAACGATGAGTTTAAAGGAAGTGTTAGCACCTGCCATGCAATTAGCTGCTGGATACCCGATAGATGCACAAACCGCCAATAGTATTGAAAGAGGAAAAGATAAAATAAAACAATGGCCGTATAGTACTAAAGTTTTATTAACGCATCCAGGAGAAAAAAGAGAAGCGCCAGAAGCGGGAGAAATTTTTGTACAAAAAGATTTGTTAGCCACACTTCAAAAAATGGTGGATGCAGAACAGGCGGCATTAAAAAAAGGGAAATCAAGAAAAGAAGCGATTCAAGCAGCCTACGATCGTTTTTATAAAGGTGATATTGCAGATGAATTTGTGCGTGGCGTAAAAGAACAAGGTGGCTTAATCACCAAACAAGATTTAGCCAATTGGAAACCCATTGAAGAAGCCCCTACCCATATTA
>SHWT01000006.1 GCA_009693715.1 Chitinophagaceae bacterium | reverse complement strand
ATTAAAATTAATCCCTTTAAATAGGGGCTGGATACCATAGCTTTTTGTCAAATTTTCAACGGAAACATAATTCATGGCGCAAAGATAAGCGGGGAAAAGGAGTATGTCACTTTTTAGATAGGCTTTAGCTAAAAAATAGGGTAAAAAGATGGGAACAATGTACTTTTGTCATTGTTATAGAATAAAAGTAATAAAATGAAGCATTTTGAGGTCCCATTAGGTTATCGTAGTTCCTTAATTTCAGCAATAAAGGAAAAAAGAAAAGAGGATGATAAACTAAAAAAAGACACACAACCTACCTTACTTGATTTAGGTAATTTGAAGATTTATTTAGCACGCCACTTTGGGTTTTGCTATGGTGTTGAAAATGCGATTGAAATTGCCTACAGAACCATTGAAGCTAATCAAGGGAAAAGAATATTTTTATTAAGTGAGATGATTCACAACCCACAAGTAAATGCAGATTTGCTTCAAAAAGGGGTGGAATTTTTACAAGATACCAATGGCAAGGAATTAATTCCATTCGAAACATTGACAAAGGATGATATTGTGATTATCCCTGCATTCGGTACTACAATTGCAATGGAGAAAAAATTAAATGCGATTGGCATACAAGTGCAGCAATATAATACTACATGTCCTTTTGTTGAAAAAGTATGGAATAGAAGTGCCCAAATTTCAAAAAAAGGCTATTCCATTATCATTCACGGCAAGCCCAAGCATGAAGAAACAAGAGCTACCTTTTCACATGCTTCTGCGAATAGCCCTACATTAATTGTGAACGATATGGAAGATACCATTCAATTGGGAAAAATTATTTCCGGCGAATTACCAGTTGCTGATTTTTATGCTTACTTCAACGGAAAATATTCTGAAAATTTTAATCCCGAAACCGATTTAGAAAAAATTGGGGTTGTAAATCAAACCACGCAATTAGCTACCGATACACAAGCCATTTCGGACTATTTAAAAAATGTAATGGGTGCCAAATTCGGTGAATCCGAACTGCCCGTTCACTTTGCAGATACCCGTGACACCTTATGTTACGCCACCAACGATAATCAAACAGCAGTCAATAGCTTATTGGAGATCCATGGGGATATCGCGTTTGTCATGGGTGGAAAAAATAGTAGTAACAGTTCACATTTGGTGGAGCTTTGCGAAAATAAATTACCCACTTATTTCATTGATGGTCCTGAAAAGCTAATTGATGCAAATACCCTACTACAAACCAATTGGAGAAATAAAGAACAAACCATCATTAACAATTATCTTCCAATACAACAACCCACTACTATTTTAATGACCAGTGGCGCTAGTTGTCCCGATACAGTTGTGGAAGCGGTTATTCGACAAATAGCCGACTATTACCAAGTTTCAGATGCGCTAAAAGCATTGGAAGCGAAATGGATCAATTAAAAAAAATACTTATTGATTATTGGCTTGGGTAATGCGCTCTTGCGCCCATTGCAATGCAATGTCAAGTTGCGCTTCTCTGCTCATATTTGAATTGTCCAAAACCAAAGCGTCATCAGCCTGTTTCAAAGGACTGTGTTCACGCGTAGTATCAATCAAATCACGGTGTTGTAGATTTTCCGAAATTTCGGCCACCGTAATTGCCGCATTTTTTGCACTTGATTCTAAAAATCTTCTTTGCACTCTAATTGCAGGACTTGCAGTAACAAATATTTTTAATTCTGCTTTCGGAAATACTACAGTTCCGATATCCCTTCCATCCATCACAATTCCTTTTGATGCACCCATGGCTTGTTGTTGTGCAACAGCAAAATCTCGAACAAGGGCGATGGCTGCTACTTCACTTACTTTTTGACTCACGCGCATCTCCCGAATTTCTTGTGCTACATTCTCCTCATTTAAATACATATCACTTTGCAAGGTTGCCGGATTGTATTTAAATTGAAGTGTAATTTTATTTAACGCTGACGCAATGTTAGAAGTGTTATCAAAATCAATCCCTGCTCTTAAAAAAAATAATGCAACCGCACGATACATGGCACCTGTATCTATAAAAACATATTGCAAGTTATTTGCCAAGGCTTTTGCCAATGTGCTTTTACCACAGGAGGAAAATCCGTCAATAGCAATGATTATTTTTTGATTAATCATTATGCAACATTAATGGTTTCTGTTTTAGGAAGATTCGCATTACGAATGGCAATTTGTCGCACCGTTTGCGAAACTACGGCCCGCAATGCATCTTTTGAAATTTCATCTTGCCCAACCATTGCAGGAACACCTTCATCTCCACCTTCTCTTATGGATTGTACCAATGGTATTTGTCCCAGGAAAGTCAAATCATATTCCTCCGCTAAGTTGCGGCCACCTTCTTTTCCAAATAAATAATATTTATTATTCGGTAATTCTGCAGGTGTAAAGTAAGCCATGTTTTCAACCAGCCCAATGATGGGCACTTTAATATTTGCTTGGCCAAACATAGCAATTGCTTTTTTAGCATCAGCAAGTGCAACTGTTTGCGGTGTAGTAACAATCACCACCCCGGTCACTGGCACCGTTTGCATAATCGTTAAATGAATATCTCCTGTTCCAGGAGGCATATCAATGACTAAGTAATCTAATTCACCCCAATCCACATCAGTAATAAATTGGCGAATAGCACTACTTGCCATTGGTCCTCTCCAAACCACCGCATCTTTTTCATCCACTAATAATCCGATACTCATTAAACGAATACCAAATTTTTCCAAAGGCAAAATAATTCCTTTCCCATTTTCATCTTTCATCAAAGGACGTTGACCACGCACACCAAACATAATAGGTACACTTGGCCCATAAATATCCGCATCCATTAATCCGACTTTTGCACCGCCTTCCGCTAAAGCCAATGCTAAATTTGCAGATACCGTACTTTTACCAACACCCCCCTTTCCACTTACTACCGCAATAATATTTTTCACTTGCGCTAAAACCGATTTTTCGTCCTGTCTTCTACTGGTTGTATTGGAGGTAAAGTTCACCGTAACAATCGCCTGCTTGTTGACCAATAATTTAATCGCATTTTCACAAGCATTTTTCATCAAATCCTTCATTGGACAGGCGGGTGTAGTTAATACAATGGTAAAGCTTACATGATCACCCTCCACGACTAAATCAGTAATCATATTCAATGTAACCAAGTCCTTACCCAAATCTGGCTCCTGCACATTACTTAATGCCTTTAGTATCAAATCCACTGTCATTTTGAAAGTTTTTGTTAAAAAAAATAGCGATATGCAAAGTTAAGTCTCAATAGGCTTATTTTGCAGTTTTAATTGGAGGATTATCCACTATTATATAAAAAACAGCCCATTTCGATCATAAAAAATGCTGCGGTTTTTTAAGGATTGCCCCTTAATTTTGCACCACATGCGACAAGGACACCTATTTATACTTTTACTCGTTTTTGCATTAACGCCATTCACTAATTTTGCGCAAACTACCGTGCCAGATATCTATCGCGATTCTGTGGTACAATTGTTTGGGGTGGTGATGACCGCAGATAGTTTAAAGGCCATTCCATTTGCAAGTGTGGTGGTAAATAAAAAAGGGCGAGGTACCATCACCAACAATGATGGTGTATTTTCGATCGCAGTCAATAAGGGTGAAAATATTACCTTTTCTTGTATTGGATTCAAAAACAGAACCATTTTAATCCCTGAAAATTTAGAAGGCAATCAATATAGTGTGATTCAATTAATGATCAATGACACCAATTTTTTACCAGCCACTATTTTAAAACCGCGTCCCACCAGAGCGCAATTTGAACGTGATTTTGTAAATGCAAAAATCGACGACGACTTATACGAAACGGCAAGAAAAAATACAAGTGCAAGTCAAAAAAGAATCATCTTATCTAGTTTACCTTTTGATGGCAAGGAAGCAGTTGGTGCATCACTTAACCAACAGGCATCAAAATATTATTATTCAGGGCAATTGCCACCAATGAACATTTTAAACCCTGTGGCTTGGAGAAGTTTTATTAATTCATGGAAAAGGGGCGATTATAAATCAAGAAAAAAATAATACATGAAAATGATTGCAGTCATTGGCGCAGGAACCATGGGAAATGGCATTGCACATGTATTTGCACAACATCATTTTTTAGTACATCTAATTGACACCGATCAGTCAGCTTTGGACAAAGCCATCAGCACCATCGAAAAAAATGCAGATCGACAAATTGCAAAAGGAAGCCTTACCGCTACTGCCAAAGAAACCCTTCTTTCCAATATAACCACCTATACTGATTTAAACACAGGTATTGGAGATGCTGATTTAATTATTGAAGCCGCCACTGAAAATAGTGTTATTAAAAAAAAGATATTCACCGAGATGGATAAATTTGCAAAACCAAATTGCATATTAGCTACAAACACCTCCAGTATATCTATTGGCGAGCTAGCTGCAGCCACGCAAAGACCCACCCAAGTGATAGGAATGCATTTTATGAATCCCGTACCCGTGATGAAATTAGTGGAAGTGATCAATAGTAAGGAAACGGATCCATTGGTCAGTAAAACAATTGTATCCTTAGCCGAACAACTAGGTAAAATTCCTTGTGTTGTCAATGATTTCCCTGGCTTCATCGCCAATCGAATTTTAATGCCTATGATAAATGAAGCAATCATTGCTTTATCGGAGGGTGTGAGTGACGCAAGCACCATTGATCAAATTATGAAATTAGGGATGGCCCACCCCATGGGTCCCTTACAATTAGCCGATTATATAGGGCTTGATGTTTGTAAAAATATTTTAGAAATTATGGGAAAAGGATTGAACAATTCAAAATATGCCCCTGCCAATTTATTAGTACAAAAAGTTACCGAGGGAAAATTAGGGGTTAAAACAGGAGAAGGATTTTATAAATATTAATGTCTCACTCGAATGGCTAGCTTAAACCAAATAAAGCAATAAATAACATTATATAAATACCATTATATAATTAGTGTTAAACAGCTGAGGTTGTTGCATAGCTTACTCCTTTTAGATCATTCAACTTATTCATCACTTCATCCAATCGTATTTTAGGAATCCCCACTTTTAAAGAAACAAATAATTGTGCTGATTGTGAAACCACAGAACAATTGTATTGTTTTAATACCATCATCACTTCATTCATTTGATGATAATCAAAATTAATTTCATAATTCAGCTCCACCGCTTTTTGAATTTGTGGCGTTAGTTGTAATGCCAATGAAGTAGCCGTTTTATAGGCATTAATTAAACCAGGCACCCCCAATAAGCTGCCGCCAAAATAACGCACTACAACAACTAATATATTGGTTAATTCCTTGCTATCAATTTGACCCAAAATTGGACGCCCTGCCGTTCCAGCCGGTTCTCCATCATCACTTACTCTAAAAATAAGCCCATCAACACCCATGCGATAAGCAAAACAATGATGAACTGCTTTTGCGTGTTCCTTTTTTAATTGCGCAACTAGTTTTTTACAGTGATCTATACTTTGTGCTGGATAAGCATATGCAATAAATTTACTGCCCCGATCCTTAAATTCAGCCATTGCCGTTTGCTCGATGGTATTATAATGAAAGGGTCTCATTACGGGAATAAATAGTATTTATAATTATTTGATGTAAAGCTAGTTCATAATGCGTAATCATTTGTAACATTGCAGTATGACTTTACATGAAAGTAAGCAGGGTTTAAAATCACAATTAGCAGATCAATTTGACGCCATTGAACTGAACAGCTTATTGTCCATGTTATTTGAACATGTTACGGGAAATAACCAACTACAACAAGTCATCAATAAAAATGAGCTGTTGAGCGAAGCGCAATTAATTGATCTTAAAAAATATGCCGACGCATTAGCCAATGGAAAACCCATTCAATATATTTTAGGAAAGGCCTGGTTTATGGGTAAGGAATATATTGTTAATCAACAGGTATTAATTCCGCGTCCTGAAACTGAAGAATTAGTAGAATGGGTAATCGAATATGCAGAGATTATTAATAAATCATTACATATAATTGATATTGGAACTGGATCGGGCTGTATTCCTATTGCATTAAAAACAGCATTACCTGATTGCACCTTGAGTGGATTAGATATTAGTGAAGGCGCATTAGCAGTTGCCAAATTAAATGCAGAAAAATTAAATGCCCAAATTGAATGGATACAACAGGATATTTTAATGTCCGCTTCCATGCCAGGCAATTATGATATTATTGTAAGCAACCCACCCTATATTCCTTTTAATGAAAAAGTGAATATGCAAGTGCAAGTAAAAAATTACGAGCCTGCACTTGCATTATTTGTAACCAACGAGGACCCTTTAATTTTTTATAGAATCATCGCAAGATTAGCCAAACAATGCCTTAACCCCAATGGGCAATTATTTTTTGAAATGCATTACGACCAAGGCAAAGCCATCCAATCCTTATTTGAGGAAATGGGCTATCACGCAGAATTAAGAAAAGACATGTTTGGAAAAGATCGTATGATTCGAGCAAGCTTAAAACCAAAAAAAGCAATATAATTAGCGAGCCGGATCAACGGCGATGACTGGTGTTGCACCTAATTGTTTTATGATCTGCATTACCCTAATCGTAGTGCCTAAACTTGCAACACTGTCCCCATTAATAACCACCGAAGGCTTATCTGTTTCCTTTGCTAAAAATATTTTTAATTGACTAGCCAATGAATCAATTGATACAGGCGCTGATCCAATAAATAATTTTTGATCCTTATCAATGGTTACCACCACCGTTTGTTTGGCCTTAGTGTCTGTGGATGACTTAGGGTTTGATACTTTAATAACATTTGGATTGGCCAAAGTGGACACAATCAAAAAGAATAATAATAATATAAATAAGATATCATTCAGCGCTCCAGTATGCACTTCAGGTGAATGTCTTAATCTAGGTTTTAAATTCATAAATGATAGATTAAGAATGGGTAGGCTCTTGTAAAATATCTAAAAAATCAGCACTGGCTGTTTCCATTTTATTGGCTGTTTTGTCAATTTGTGTGGTTAAATAGTTATGTCCTACATAAGCAATCAAACCAATAATCAAACCTGTAGCAGAGGTGATCATTTTGGTATAAATACCGCCCGCAATTGTATTTAAAGTATACTCACCAGTAGATGCAATACCATAAAATAATTGTACCATACCTATAATCGTACCTAAGAACCCAAACATAGGCGCAATACCTGCCACCAATGATAATATATTTAAATTTCGTTCCATAGCATACATTTCAAGTTTACCCACATTTTCCATACTCTTTTCAATAGCATCTAATGGCTTGCCAATTCTCATCACTCCTTTTTCAATCATCTTCGCCACAGGATTGTCTGTATTCTTTGCCAATGTTTTAGCAGCACCTAAATTTCCTGAAATAATATTATCACGAATAATAAGCATGAACTTAGGATCAATGGTTCCTGCTTTTTTTATAGCAATCATCCGCTCAAAAAAAACATAGATCGCAATCACTAACAAAAGATATAATGGATACATGATGTATCCCCCTTTTTGCAATAAGCTGAATAAGGATATTTTATTTTCTGCAACTTGTAACAAGAATAGCATGGTGTTCAATTTATTTTTTAAAGTTAAAAGGTTTTATTTGAAAAAGGGTGCATGTGAATAACTATCAATTTGTTAAAATATTTCCACCAAATTAACAAGCACTTCCAACGACTTTTGCATATCGGATACCCCAATCCACTCATGTTTGCTATGTATCGCCTGCATACCCGTAAAAATGTTGGGTGCAGGAAGCCCTAAAAAACTTAACCTACTGCCGTCAGTGCCCCCTCGAATGGGTTCTACAATGGGCGTAACACCTGCTTTTTTATAGGCAGCGAATGCATTTTCCACTAAAATGGAATGAAGGTCAATCACCTCACGCATATTTCTGTATTGCTCCTTAATGGTATATGTAATATGGGATTTCGAAAAATCAGGATTTTGCAATAAAACATGTTCGGCAATCAATTTTAATTTACTGATATGTTCTTTTAATTGCTGCGTATTATGATCACGAATTAAAAATTCCAATCTTGCTTTTTCAGCCCCTCCTGAAATATGATTTGGATGAACAAAGCCTTGCCTTTGTTCGGTATGTTCTGGACTCCACTCCTGCTTAGGTAATGCAGCTATAATTTCACCTGCTATTTTGATGGCATTTTGCATCACCCCTTTCGCAGCTCCCGGATGCGCAATGACCCCTTGAATATCCATCGTTAAATAATCAGCACTAAAAGTTTCCATTTCAAAACAACCTAATTCACCTCCATCTAAAGTGTATGCGAAGTCGGCACCCAATTTTTTTAAGTCCAAAAAGTCAGTCCCTCTTCCCACTTCCTCATCGGGTGTAAATAATAATTTAATCGTCCCATGTAAAATTTCTGGGTGATGCATTAAGTATTGTGCAAAGGACATAATGATCGCAATCCCCGCTTTGTCATCTGCACCTAACAATGTATTTCCAGAGGCGGTTATAATGTCCTTACCAATAAAATTTTTCAAGTAAGGATAGGCTTCTATTGAAATTACTTGTGAATGATCATCAGGCAGTACTAATGGTTGTCCATTATAGTTTTTATGCAAAATGGGTTTCACATCAGTGCCACTACAATCGGGCGCCGTATCCATATGTGCACAAAAACATAAAACCGGTTGTTGCTCCTCTTTATTGGATGGAATCGTTGCCATCACATACCCATAGTCATCCATCTCCACATGCAATATTTCCATAGCCTTTAATTCGGCCACCAATAATTTGGCTAAATTTAGTTGCTTGTCCGTTGATGGGAAATTGGTGCTATCAGGATCACTCTGTGTATCAATTTGAACATAACGCATAAATCGTTCCGCAATAGGTAACTGATCAAATGACATATTTAATTTTTTAAACTATTTTATTTACCAAAATGATGCTTGAAGATAATTTGAATTAAGCAATAAAAAGAGGCTTTCTGTTCGCATCCTTAGATGAGAACAAGAAAGCCTCTTAAAAAAAATCTTATCCGACTAAGGCATAATTATTTTAGAAGGAGCATCAATACTCACTAATTCTAAAGCAAAGGTTAAATCCTGTCCTGCCAAAGAATGATTCGCATCTAATACCACTACTTCCTCTTTCACCTCCACCACTGTTACTTGAAATTGTTGCCCTTGGCCATTATTCATAGTCAAAGCCATTCCAATGGTTGGATTTAAATCGGCAGGAAACTGCGATTTTGGGAATTCAACAATCATTTCAGGTTGCTTTGGACCATAGGCCTCCGCAAATGGAATTTGTATCGTTTTTTTCTCACCCACTGTCATTCCAAGCACACCACTGTCAAATCCTGGAATTACCATACCTGTGCCTACTTCAAATTCTAAAGGAGCCCTCCCTGTTGAGGAATCAAATGTTTCACCACTAGTCAATGTACCGTGATAATGCACTTGAATGGTATCCCCATTTTTTACTTGTTGCATATTGTTTTATTTTTAATAAAGAACCTAGGGTGCAAAGCGCAAAAGTACATAATTATGACAGATAAACTAACTTTGCCCCATGGACAATAAACCAAGGATTGTTTTTATGGGAACACCGGCATTTGCAGTGGCATCTTTAAATGCAATATTGCAAGCCAAAATGAATGTGGTGGGCGTGGTTACTTCGCCGGATAAGCCAGCTGGCAGAGGCATGCAGCTACAACAAAGTGCGGTTAAACAATTTGCCCTCGCCCATGACTTACCTGTTTTACAACCTGAAAAATTAAAATCTCCCGAGTTTTTTGAAGCATTAAAACAATGGAAACCGGATCTGCAAGTAGTCGTAGCATTTAGGATGTTGCCTGAACAAATTTGGTCATTTCCTCCGATGGGAACCTTAAATGTACATGGCTCATTATTGCCACAATACCGTGGTGCTGCACCTATCAATTGGGCCATTATCAATGGTGAAAAAGAAACAGGCGTCACTACATTTCAATTACAACATGCGATTGATACAGGTGACATATTATTACAGGACCGCATTCCTATTGCTGCTAATAATACCGCTGGCGAAATACATGACACCATGATGGAAGTGGGAGCACAATTATTAGTAAAAACATTGCATGGTTTGTTTGACAACAGCATTAAAGCAGTACCCCAGGAACAAGTAATTGGCAATGATACACGCAACCATGCACCAAAAATTTTTAACAAGGATTGTGAAATAGATTGGGAAAAACCATGTGCATCGATACATAATTTAATAAGAGGATTGGCCCCTTTCCCTGGCGCTATTACCAAGATTGATGGGAAAATTGTAAAACTTTTTTTAACGCAAATCATTGTATCAACCCCAACCGAAGCCCCTGGAAGTTTTATAACGGACGGAAAAACTTTTGCAAAAATTGCATGTAAGGATGGCTATATTGGACTAGCGGATATTCAATGGGAAGGAAAAAAGCGTATGCCAATTATTGATTTTTTAAGGGGCTATCGAAAACCTACCTAAACAAGAAAATATTATAGTGGTAAACCTGCCTTAGCGCCAGGTGCTGCAAGTCAATTTATTTCAACGCATTATTGAAATCTTCCAAACTTACCAAACCTTGATGTCTCCAAGTTTCTTTGCCATTTTTAAAAATGATAAAAGTAGGAAGCCCTTCAGATTGTAATGCTTTCATAACGTCAATATCATTACCGCCATCCACTGCTAAAAAATAAAAAGGATTTGCTGGTTGTTTTTTTAATGCTTCTAAAACCGGCAACATTTTTCGACAAGGCGGACACCAATCAGCGCCAATATCCACCAAAACAATTTTGTTGGTTGCAATTACTTTCTCCAAATCCGTGCTGCGCATTTGAGGAATATTACCTCCTCCTTCCACAGGAAATCCATTCATTTTCCAATTACTCATGCCTCCTTCCAAATTAATTACTTTATATCCTTTTTCAATAAGGAAAGCTTGTGCAGAGGCACTCCGACCACCCGCTTGACAATACACATAAATAGGTTGGTTTTTATCCAAATGTTGGGTTCGATCCGCAAATTCAGTTTTATCCATCCAGTTCGCTTGTAATGCATGGGAAATATGACCACCATTAAATTCATTCGCAGTGCGAACATCTAATACCTGAACGCTTTGTGATGCAATCGCTTGTTTAAATGAAGCAGCAGCAATGGTTTCGCCATTACTTGCACTTGACCCTACTGGTTGCCCCCCATTGGAGTTTGACTGTCCACAACTTACTAAAACAAATCCCATAAACATAAGAGATATAAATAATTTACATTTCATAAAATAGCATTAATAAGTAACGGTAATTTGAAAAGTTTTGTTGGTGATTCCTAAAATTGCAGCAGCAGCATCACTCAACCTATATTGAATTGAATTGCTTACATCCGGAAGTGCGTTAATCACTTTGGCACAAATGGTTTTGAAATCGGCAGTGGTAATTTTTACAATCGTCCCAATGGGAATTTCATTGGTCAAGATATAAAATTTTTTATCCTGCCAACCACTAATGCTTTTAAATACAGAAGCAGTTCCATCTAGTGTTTGAAAAGAGGCAGATTTTTTTTGATCTGAAAATAATGTCGCAAAATACCCTTCATCTACTTTTGTTGTATTTGCCCCTGCCCCTTGATGACTTATTAATGTATTATGAATACTATCGTTGACTCTTGCTTTTTCTTTATTCAAAGAAATTACCTGTAAAGTATTTTGACGAACCGTATCTACTTTTTTAACCGCCATATACTTTGATCGGTAACGAGATTTTCCTTTTACACTCCCTTTTTTATAAGTCGTTCTTTTTCGAATTGATGTTTTGGGACTGATTTTATTTTTTGCGGTTGCCGTTTTTACACTACTGCCTTTTTTGGCAACAGTGACTGCTGCTTTATTTGCAACAGTGGTTGCTGGCTTTTTTGCAACAATGGTCGCACCCTTTTTTGGAATTACTTTTTTACTTGCGGTGGTATTATTTTTACTTGTTGTGGCCGTTTTTTTCTGGGGCACCTGTTTTTTGGCTGGTTTTACTTGGAAAGGGGCAATACTATACCCAGGCGCAAAAGCACTGAACAGGAACAAGAACAGTAAAACGCCATATTTAAACATACCGCAAAGGTACAAAAATCAAGTGCAAAGAAAAGGCTAAAAATTAGTATACAATATTAATAATATATGTAAATACTAGTAATTCAATATTCTCCATTCATTTGGATAGTAATTATTCGCTCTATTGGGCAACAATTTGGCCCACCCAAGTGCAATACTTTGGTACTTGATCAAATGCCAACCCACATTTCCATCTAATTGTACCTCTGCGCGTCTCAGGTAATTGAGTGCTGTTTCGGACCCTACTTCGAGTGTTTGATAAGGCAAATTGGACCAATAGCTCATTGCCAACGCATGGGAAGGAATAAAGTCCTTCCCTTTAACGGCACCCAAGTCCAAGCCTAATTTTTTTACATATAAGTTACTCAAAATGGATAAAATAGCCGGTTCAAATAAATTCGGAATTGCAATCATGCTATTTTGATGTGATAAGTATTGATGCGTTTCAGGTAATTCAAAAAATGATTTTGCGACGAGTAATTCATTCTTTGACAAGGGGGTAAATTTAAATGAATCTGAAGTACTAGTGTTTTGAACTCCTCCTTCTTTTTTAAAAACGGAAATAAAAAAACCTTCCCCTTTTATTTTATCTGGATAAAATCTAAATCCTTGACATTGAAGTTCGGGACTTTCGCAGGAAATAATATTCCATGATGCTGGCACTGGGATTTTAATATTCACCATCCCTGGTAAATTTGCAATTTGATCCATTATTTTTTCATCTTCCTCAAAGGAATAAGAACAAGTTGAATAAATTAAATATCCCCCTTCTTTTAAAGTATCCAAGGACTCCTCAATGATGCGTTGTTGTCTTGAGCTACAATGTTGGACATTATCCAAACTCCATTCTGAAATTGCAGAAATATCTTTACGAAATAAGCCACTGCCACTGCATGGCGCATCAATCATTACTAAATCAAAAAAAGCAGGTAAGGCTTTGAAATGCCCTGGGTCATTCTGCGTCACAATCATATTATCTGCACCCCATTTTGTAATATTTTCCACCAAGATCGCGTTGCGTCCTTTGATCGTTTCATTGGCAACGACCAAGCCATCCTTAAACCAATTGGCTAACAGAGTACTTTTTCCACCAGGTGCTCCACATAAATCAAGCACAATAGATGCAGTATCCATATTTAAATGACCCAATAAATATTGTATAAACATACTACTTGCCTCCTGCACATAATAGGCACCTGCATGCCATAAGGGATCTAATACAAATAGCGGACGCTCGTTCAAATAAACCCCTTGAGCACACCAAGAAACTGGTGAAGTATCATTTAAAAAAGGATGTGTATGTAAATCGAACTGTTTATACTTATTTAACCTAACCGACGTAATTTGTTCCCCTTGGGCATGGACTTGCTCAAAAGCGTTTTTATCAAACCCTGGCAAGCCCTCCAATGAATCTAAAAATGGTGTAGGTAACAAGTTTGTTATATTTTAAATTAATATCGAATTGTAAAATGTTGCTTTTGTTTATTTTCTTTTCTAAAAAAAACAATCCCTACATAAAATAAATCTATCGTTAAAGTAACTGCCTCATGATTTTTAATTTCATTCCACGCTTTTTCCATTTCACTACTCCAATAAATGTCATCAAAAATTAAAATAGACTGTTCGTTCACTTTACTTAATAAAAGTTCAAAATATTGCATCGTAGGCGCATAACGATGATTGCCATCAATATATACCATACCTACATTTGAAATTGGATTTAAATATGCCGGCAAGCTTATGGCAAAATCGCCTTCAATGATTTGTATATTTTTCAAATGCAATAAATCAAAAGTATTTTGGGCTGCTTGCGCTATTGCAGGCGCCCCTTCCATCGTGACCAAGGTTTCGTGAGGCATGGACATTGCTAAATAACTCGATGTAATACCAAAGGAAGTACCCATTTCTAAAATATTACTGGGATTAAAATAAACCCCCATCCGATATAATAATTGGCTTATTTTTTTTTGCTTAAGTGCCGATTTCGCAATTTCACGAATGCTTCTTTTTTTTAATTCAGATGTTCTAGAACCTGCGCCTCTATCTAGTATTTCAATCACGGTAGCATTCGCTTCTAATGACTTTCGTCGCGCCTCAATGGCTGCAACATTTTCGGGCGTATTTTTTTTGTTTAAAATTTTGGTAACAAAATCGTATACAAAAGGGGAATGTATGCCATGCCCTTTACCGTTGGAAGCGGTAAAATAATACTTAATAAATTTAAAAGCGAGCTGGGCGTTTGAATTCATATTTTATTTTCTTTGCCAACATTCAATATCGAACGAAAAAGAATGCTTCTCATCACTATTATAAAAAGTGGAATCCGTCTTTTCCCATTCATTGTTCAAATTTGGGAAAAAAGCATCTCCTTCAATGTTGGTATGCACCCTAGTTAGCATAATCATTTTCGCTAACGGCACAGCAAGTTCATAAATTTGACCGCCGCCAATAACCATTAACTGTTTGTAATCCTGTTTTGCTGCTAAATTCACAGCATCCTGCAAAGAATGAACCAATGTCGCTCCATTGGTTTTAATATTTTTTTGATTCGATAAAATTAAATTTAATCGCCCAGGCAATACCTTATTTCCCAAAGACTCAAAAGTTTTTCGACCCATGACGATGGGTAAGCCCCAAGTGGTATTTTTAAAAAAGCGCATATCCTTGGGCAAGTGCCATAGCAATTGATTATCTTTTCCAATTACATTATTATCAGACGCAGCAACCACTAAGGTAATATTCATAATGCTAAATTTTATACCGCTACAGGTGCTTTTATAGAAGGATGTGATTGGTAATCTTCCAAAGTAAAATCGCTAAATTCAAAACTGAAAATATCTTTCACTGCTGGATTTATTTTCATGATAGGTGAAGGAAAAGTGGTTCTGGACAATTGCAATTGCGCTTGCTCCACATGATTATTATACAAATGAACATCGCCAAAACTATGCACAAAATCACCATATTCTAATTCGCATACTTGCGCAACCATCATCGTTAATAATGCATAGGAAGCTATATTAAAAGGCACACCTAAAAACACATCTGCGCTTCGTTGGTATAATTGACAACTTAATTTTCCATCAGCCACATAAAACTGAAACATATTATGACAAGGCATCAAAGCCATCTTTGATAAATCACCCACATTCCATGCGCTCACAATTAAACGTCTACTATCGGGTGTGGTTTTAATTTGATGAATTAAATCTTTTATTTGATCAACAACAACGCCATTCGCTCCTTCCCAACTGCGCCATTGTTTTCCATACACGGGACCTAGGTCCCCATTTTCATTCGCCCATTCGTCCCATATACGAACCCCGTTGTCTTTTAAGTATTTAATATTGGTATCCCCTTTTAAAAACCATAACAATTCGTAGATGATACTTTTAAGGTGTAATTTTTTTGTCGTGACCAAAGGAAAGCCTTTGGAAAGATCAAATCGCATTTGATAGCCAAAACAACTTTTGGTTCCTGTACCTGTTCGATCGGTTTTCGGAGTCCCTTCGTCAATAATATGTTGTAATAAATTCAGGTATTGTTGCATAGTGCAATTTACAACCAATACCCATTATGTAGAAATCATTTTTTTGCCTTTCTTCTAGCTAATTCCTTTCGGATTAACAATAATTCACGGTTAGTTTGACCATTTACGCTTGAATTTTCCTGCGCACGACGCATCAAATACGGAATCACATCCTGAATGGGCCCAAAAGGAAGATATTTGCTGACATTGTAATTTTCCAATGCCATATTAAAACTAATATGATCACTCATTCCAAACAATTGTGAAAAGTGCACTTTATGATCATTATTTGACATGCCTATTTCTTGCATTTTCGTGACAATACTTAAATTGCTCTGTTCATTATGCGAAGCTAAAATCAAGGAAATATTTTCTTTGTTTTGAATACAATACAATGCAGCAGCATCAAAATCGATATCTGTCGCATTTTTATCAACATGGATGGGCGAAGGATAATTCATTGCCAAAGCACGTTCTCTTTCTTTTTCCATATACGCACCACGCACTATTTTTGCGCCTAATAAAAAATTACCTTCCACGGCAAGTTGATGCGAAAGTTTTAAAAAATGCAAACGATCATGTCGATACAATTGATACGTATTATACACTACTACTTTTTCTTTATTGTACACCCCCATTAATTCAATAGCCAGACGATCAATAGGATCCTGAATCCAAGTTTCTTCTGCATCTATTAAAATGCCAATGCCTTTTTCATTGGCAATATCACAAATGGCATACATCCTTTCTCTAACCCTATCCCACTCCCCAGTTTGGCTTTCGCTATCATGAATGCCACTTCGTAATCGGGGGGCTTCGTTCAAAGTTTCCAATAAATTCATACTGGCCAAACCTGTTAATTTCACACTTACAAACGGCACATTTTTTTCAGTAGCTGCAAATGCAACTGCTTCAATAATTTTTTCAGTGACTGCATCAAAATTTTCTTCCCCTTCTTTTGCTTCAACACCATAATCCAATATGACTTGCACCCCATAAGATCCCAATTGCTTGGTCACCCTTGCCGAATTCTCCAGAGTTTCACCACCAACGAATTGTTTGAAAATAGTACTGCGTATAATTCCATTAATGGGTAATCCAGACTTCATTAAAAAAGGAGTCACATTCGTTGCAATAGATACAACCAATGGGCTTTGAATTACACTAAATAAAAATAGGGCTTTACGTAAATCGGCATTTGACTTATAGGCAAATGCATGCTGGGTATTGTCTAAAGATAGGTTCATGCTAACGTTCATTCGTACTGCAAATATCGGCAGTTCTACTTATACTTCAAAAGAATAAATAAGCTAAATTGCTTGATGATTAAAAGGTTGTAAAACCATTTCACTCACTACGCCGGAACTGGGCTGTTGGCACAAAAACCAAATGGATTTTGCAGCTTCCTCCGCTTGTATCATTTTATCTCTTTGTACTCTTAAATCAATATTGTCCCAGAAAGGTGAATCAACCCCGCCTAGATAAACTTGTGTGATGCGTATTTCAGTTCGTTTCAACTCCTCTCTAATGGATTGCATCATTCCTACCAACGCATATTTACTTGCGCAATAGGCGGCAGCCCCCGACATGGGGATTTTACCTAATATACCAGGAATATTGATAATAAGTCCTTTTTTCACTTCTATCATTTTGGGCAAAATTGCCTTTACAATTTCAAAGGTGCTCAATACATTCACTTGGTAGGACAATTGCATATCTGATACCTGCAATTGATTCAATGGTTTAATAATTCCAATGCCCGCAGCATTGATGTAAATGTCAAATGATTCATTTTCGATTTTTTTTACAAAGTTTTGAACTGAATCGGAATTTGACAAATCCACTTCCAATATTTGCGATGCCGGTAATTGATTGCTTTCGGCTATTAAGTTTAATTTAGCGAATTGACGCCCTGCGATCCATACTTGCGCGCCACTATTATATATTAACTTAACCAAATGGGCACCAATACCTCCTGTTGCACCCACAATGAGTACTTTTTTATTTTTTAAACTATCCATATGAATTTGCTATGTTTCTAAAATAACAAAGCAGTAGTCAAATTGTTTAAATAAACAATGTAAATTTACCTGCAACTTAAAAAATAGTTAATTGAAAATTGTAGCCACCCATATTTACCAATTCAAAATTCCAATGGTCCCTTTTACCATTGCTACTGGAACGATGCACTTTGCGCAAAACATACTCATTAAAGTAGTGACCGATGAGGGGATTATTGGATATGGCGAGTGCTCGGCTTTTCCCATGATTGTTGGTGAAACACAACAAAGCTGCTATCTATTAGCAAAGGATTTTGCCAGTTATTGGAAAGGTAAAAACCCATTAGCAATTACCGAACGACTAACTGAATTGGATTTGATAATTGCTGGAAACTATACTGCAAAAAGTGCCTTTGATATGGCCCTTTATGACATTGCAGCAAAAGCAGCCAATGAACCACTGTACGCGTTTTTAGGCGGTCAACAAAAACCCATTGAATCTGATTTAACCATTGGTATTGACACCCCTCAAAAAATGGCAGAACAAGCGATAGATTTTGTCGCCAAAGGAGTGCGCATGATTAAAGTGAAACTTGGCAAACACCCTATCGAAGATGTGGAAAGAATTAAAGCAATAAGAACTGCCATTGGAGATGAAATTATTTTACGCATTGATGCAAATCAAGGTTGGTCATCCCATAACGCATTAGGCGTGTTAACGAATCTGTCAAAATATAATATTGAATTTTGCGAACAACCCATGCATAAGTACGAGGACGATTTTTTACCTGCATTATGCAAGGCTTCCCCTATAAAAATAATGGCCGACGAATCCGTATTTACACACCATGATGCACGTAAGCTAATTGCACAAAAAGCATGCGATTCCATTAATATCAAATTTTCAAAAAGTGGCGGCATTCAAGAAGCTATAAAAATTCATGACCTAGCCAAAAAGCACAACATACCTTGCATGATGGGCGGCATGCTCGAAAGCAGATTGGCCTTAAGTGCAAAAATGCATTTTGCGATGGCGCATGACAATATCAAATATTACGACATGGATACTTGTTTATTAGGTCACTTAGCTGATCCAGTGATTGGCGGCGTTCAATTTACTGGCATGCACTTAAGTATTAACGACGCTCCTGGAATTGGGGCAGAAGTAGATCAAGCGTATTTGGCAAATTTAGAAAACTGTATTGTTTAAGGAGCTATAAAATCGAGTAGAAAAGGGAGTATAAAACCGGCTACAAAAGGGAGCGTTAACCTCCTCCCATTTAACGCCTTATTATCCTACTATTGAAAAGCGAAAATGTAATTTTCAATGCAGCCTATTGTCACACAAGTTTGTATCTTTACTTTACAAAGCATAACACTATGGAAGCGCGCAAAGCAATCGACTCCTTCACTACCATGAATGAATTAGTATTACCCAATGATACAAATACCTTTGGTGATTTAATGGGTGGAAAATTGATGTATTGGATGGATATTGCCGCCTATTTATCTGCAGCCAAGCATTGCAATTCAGCATGTATGACTGCATCGGTAGATAACTTAAGTTTTAAAACACCCATTAAATTAGGTAATGTTATTTGCATTGAAGCGATTGTCACTAGAGCCTTTACTACTTCCATGGAAATCCATTTAAAAGTATGGAATCAAAATATGATCAGTCAGTCAAAGGAGCTAAGCAATGAAGCCTTTTTTACTTTTGTTGCTTTAGATGAGAACAAACAGCCCATAGAAGTTCCAGGAATTATTGCAGAGACAGCCGAACAGAAAAAATATTATGATGGCGCTTTACGTCGTCGTCAATTGCGTTTAATATTAGGGGGTAAGATGAAACCAGATGACGCAACTGAATTAAAAGCCTTATTTGTTAAGGACTAGGTATTTAAATAGCAAACAAAACTAGGTGTTGATTAGTGGCAATTTTAAAGCGCTTTGAAATAAAAATTGAACTACAGGCCATTCTTAAATGAAGCTTGTATTTATTTGCCAATCACTTGAGCCAAGTGATGCTTCCCCTTTAACATATACTCCTTACTTTGCTCAATGCCATCCATGATTTGCTCTAGGATATGTTCCACCGATTGTGTGTAGTCAATCACCAATGGCTCTTTAAATCGAATACTTAAAGGTGTTCCCACTTTTTTAAATTTCAACCCCTTCTTATTAAATGCGCGCCAAAAACCATTGATCACGACAGGCACCACAATGGGTTGATTATTTTTAATGATATGCGCGGTTCCTTTTCGTCCAGGTGCAAAAGGCTTGGTGGTACCTTGCGGAAAAGTAATCACCCAACTATTAGACAAAGCTTTATCGATTTTTTGCGTATCCACTTCATCCCGATTACGCGAAACATCTTGTCCTTCGGCGCGCCAAGTTCGCTTAATCGTTAATGCACCACCCAACTTGAATAATTTGGTCAACCAATTGCTATTCATGGTTTCCTCAGCAGCAACAAAAAATAAATTGGTGAATGGATTTAATAAATAATAAGGCAATCCGAGCTTGTTAAACTTACGCCATTTCACCGCACAAAAAATATGAACAAACGCAATAACATCCGCGAAATAAGTTTGATGATTACTTACGAATAAAACATTTTTATTTGGGAGATTTTCCAAATGCTCCGTGCCCTCTATTTTTAACTTGTTGAATAATACCAATCCTGGATAAGTAAATATCCCTACAAGCCCATATATGAAGGAGCGAAATAAGCGAATATGTTTTAATCTGTCTAATAAACTCATGATCCAGCCAATTTTGATATTAACGCAATATACTAATTAATATTTTATTCGCATATCCGTGTTTAGCCAACAAATTGTATCTTCAAACAATGAAAAAATCAGCCGTAATTTTCGACATTGATGGTTTATTAATTAATAGCGAGCCATTATGGAATAAAGCAGCTAGTGAAATCTTTAGGCAATATGGAATTTTATTGACCGAACAGCAATATGCATTAACCACCGGCTTAAGATCAAAGGAATTTGTGGCACATTGGTTATATGAGCACAAAATCCCTTCGACTGAATATGATCGTGCCGAGCAACGTATTATTGATTTAGCATTAACCATGATTGACAAGGATGTGAATATCATGCCAGGCGTTGAACATATTTTTCAATTTTTTTTACAAAAAGAGTTTAAAATTGGTTTAGCCACCTCCTCTCCTGTTGCTTTAATTGAACTTATCAAAGACAAACTAGGAATTAGACATATTATTCAAGCAAGTTGTTCAGCGCAACAATTACCATTAGCAAAACCGCATCCCCAAGTTTATTTGGATTGCGCCGCTGCACTTCATACTTCTCCATTGGCCTGTATTTGCTTTGAAGATTCGTTATATGGTATGATTGCGGCTAAAGCTGCAAGAATGACTTGTGTGGTTGTGCCAAGTGCTGACCATATGAAATTGGCCCATTGGGGTGCCGCTGATTTAAAACTATCCTCGCTACAAAATTTTGGCGCCTTACACTTCAATATGCTTGATCCAGAATAAGGATAGGTTCTATTTCAAGGAAATTAAAAAAATTATGTGTTCCTGGTTAAAATCAAATTAAATTGCAGGTTAGTATGGAATTAGCCAAAAAAGTGATTGGAGCCGAACTCGAGTTATTCGAAAAACATTTTAAAGATGCGGTCAAAAGTAGGGTGTCCCTGCTGGACCGTATTATGCAATACATTGTAAAGCGCAAAGGGAAACAAATGCGCCCGATGTTTGTATTGTTATCAGCAAAATTACATGGCGAAATAAATGATAGCTCCTACCGCGCAGCCTCCCTGGTTGAATTATTACACACAGCCACTTTAGTGCATGATGATGTGGTAGACGAATCTTTTGAAAGAAGGGGCTTTTTCTCAATCAATGCCTTATGGAAAAATAAGATCGCTGTTTTAGTGGGTGATTATTTATTATCAAAGGGATTGTTATTGTCATTAGAGAATAAAGACTTTACCATCTTAACTATTTTATCCAATGCAGTAAAAAATATGAGCGAAGGCGAATTACTGCAAATGGAAAAAACAAGAAATTTAAACTTTGACGAATCTGTTTACTACGAAATCATTAATGGAAAAACAGCAAGCTTGCTGGCATCGAGTTGCGCCGCAGGCGCCTCCTCTGTTTCAAATGATTCAGAAGTGATTGAACAAATGCGCGCATTTGGAGAAAATGTAGGCATGGCTTTTCAAATTAAAGACGATTTATTTGATTACGGTGAAGCGAAAGTGGGTAAGCCAACAGGTAACGATATCAAAGAAAAAAAATTGACACTCCCTTTAATTCATATTTTACAAAAAGTAACCCCTGCCTTAAAAAAGAAGATCATCTTTATTGTTAAAAATAATAATAACGATAAAGCGCAGGTAAAATTTGTCATTGACAATGTAGTGACAAATGGGGGTATAGAATATGCTACTGAAAAAATGATTGAATACCGCGATAAGGCATTAACCATACTCCACTCATTTCCTACATCAAGTTGCAGAGATGCGCTTGAAGAATTGGTCCGCTATACAACCGACCGAAAATTTTAATGGAAAAAAGATGGAACATATTACAGGCAGATGTACTAAAAGTACAAGCTTTACAAAGCGCACTAAAAATACACCCCCTACTTTGTGAACTACTTGTCCAAAGAGGCATTGATAATTTTGAGGCTGCAAAACATTATTTCAGACCCAGTATTGACCATTTACATGACCCTTGGTTAATGAAGGATATGCGCAAGGCAGTGGATCGTATTCAGGAAGCCGTTAATAAGCAACAAAAAATACTGGTATTTGGCGACTACGATGTAGACGGAACCACTTCAGTTGCTACTTTGTACCAGTTTTTAAAAACATTGTCCCCGCATATTGATTATTATATCCCACATAGATACAGAGAAGGTTATGGTATTTCTAAAATAGGTATTGACTTTGCGAAAGAAACAAATATCGATTTAATTATTTCAGTGGATTGCGGTATTAAATCCCTTGAACTCATTACCTATGCAAAAGATTTAGGCATTGCGTTTATTATTTGTGATCATCATTTACCTGACACTATTTTACCGCCTGCCATTGCCATACTCAATCCAAAACAAATTGATTGCAATTATCCATACCAAGAACTTTGTGGATGTGGCGTTGTTTTTAAATTAATATCGGCCCTTGCGGACACCTATAATTTACCACCTGAATCCTATTTGCAATTTTTGGATTTAGTCGCCACCGCCATTGCTGCTGACATTGTTCCTCTTACAGATGAAAATAGAACTATGGCTTTTTTTGGTTTACAAAAAGTAAATCAATCCCCCTGCTTTGGCATATTAGCGCTTATGGAATTGGCCAAACAAATTACCCCCTTAAAAATTAGCAACTTAGTTTTTGCAGTCGCACCACGTATAAATGCGGCTGGCAGAATGGATGATGCAAAAAAAGCAGTACAATTATTTATAGAAAAAGATTATGCAAGCGCTTTAGCGATTGCCTCCTTATTACAACAGGATAATTTAGATAGAAGAGAAGCTGATACTAGTATTTCAGAAGAAGCATTGCAGCAAATTGAAATGGACCCAACGCATTTAACAAAGAAATCGTCTGTGGTTTTTCAAGCACATTGGCATAAAGGGGTGGTGGGTATTGTGGCAAGTAGATTAATTGAAAAACATTACAAACCCACTATAGTGCTAACACAAAGCGGGGAAGTAATTACCGGGAGTGCGCGCAGCGTATTGGGATTTAATTTATATGAAGCACTTCACGCTTGTCGCACACATTTAATCGGCTATGGTGGTCACTTTGCTGCTGCAGGTATGACCATGGCAGTTGATCAATTGGAACCATTTAAAATAGCATTTGAAAATGCAGTGGCAGAAAGAATCACCATTGAACAGCTGACCCCTGAAATCGCTATCAACGCCATATTACCCTTGGATCATATCAATATGAACTTTTTTCAAATTATCAGTCAAATGGAACCTTATGGACCAGATAATGTTCGACCGATATTTTTAGCAAAAGGGGTTCGTGATGCTGGTTATACCAAACTTGTAAAAGAGGCGCATATTAGTTTTCATGTCACTCAAGAACAAAATACAGTGAAAGGCATTGGCTATAATATGCCCCAACATATCGACCTCATTAAATCCGGGAAACCCTTTGACCTTGTGTTTCAATTACAATTAAACGAGTGGCAAGGAACGCAAACCGTGCAATTGCAGGTCATCGACATTAAAGCCTCCACTTAACTACCCACTTATATAAATAATAAAGCGAAGTAGTATTTACACCACTTCGCTTTACCTTATTTCTTTATTGCTACAATTGTAGTAATCTAATTGCTAAAAAAATATTACTTCAACAAATCAACGCTCCTATTTATAAAGTTGGTTAACTCAGCGCCTTTTAATAAGCCTTGTGAAAGCAATGCCAAGTCGGCTAAATTACGCGCCTGCTTTTGTTGCTTATCTACATCCGGCTCCTTTAATAAGGTTTGATAAATGGGGTGATTGCCATTCACTGTTAAATGAACTTCATCTGGCATCTGTGCATAAAATGCGGTCATTCCGCCACCGCCCATGCCTGCCATATCTTTCATCCGACGCATAAACTCAGGGCGTGTAGCAACAATCGGTGCCGCATCGGGACTCAATCCCTTTACTTCTACTGTTAAAGTAATTTCAGGTACTTGGAATTCAAATAATTTTTTGGCTTGTTCAACTTCATCTTTTGACAATATGGAATCTGCGTTTTCTTGCTTGTCAATTAAATTATCAACCACATCTGCATCTACGCGAACAAACTGCACTCCTTCCCATTTCATCTCCACATTATTAATGAAGGCGGCATCAACCATGGTTTCCAACTTAACCACTTTATATCCTTTTGCTACTGCAGCTTGAATAAAAGCATCCTGTTGTACTGGATTGGTGGTGTATAATAATACCTGCTTGCCATCCTTATTTTTTTGTGTTGTAGCAGTATTGATTTTATATTCTTCCAAGGTGTAAAAAGTGCCAGCGCTTGCAGCATCTTCCATGATTAAAAACTTATTTGCTTTTTCTAAGAACTTATCGTCCGTAATCATACCATACTTAACAAACAAACCTAAGCTTTCCCACTTTTCCTCAAATGACTTACGATCGCTATTAAATATTTCCTCTAATTTATCCGCTACTTTTTTGGTAATGTGTGCGTTAATTTTTTTCACATTCGGATCCCCTTGTAAATAGCTACGACTTACATTTAATGGAATGTCTGGGCTGTCAATAACACCATGCAACAACATTAAAAACTCTGGAACAATATCCTTTACCTCATCAGTTACAAACACTTGGTTACAATACAACTGAATTTTATCCTTTTGAATTTCAAAACTTTGTTTGATTTTAGGGAAATACAATACACCCGTTAAATTAAATGGATAGTCCACATTTAAATGAATCCAAAACAAAGGTGTTTCTCCAAATGGATATAACTCCTTATAAAACTTTTCATAATCTTCCTTGGTTAAATCCACAGGTTTACGCACCCAAATTGGATTGGTGTTATTGATTGATTTTTCAACTTCTAATTCTTCTGCTTTACCTTCTTCCTTAGTCGCTTCTTTTTTCTCGGCATTTGCATCCGTGAAATAAATGGCTACAGGCAAAAATTTACAAAATCTTTCTAAAATTGATTTCACACGATGTGGATCTAAAAATTCGGCACTCTCCTCATTGATATGCAAAACAATTTTTGTACCTCTTGCGCTATAATCTACTTCATACAATTCATATTCGGTACTGCCATCACAACTCCAAAACACACCAGGCGTATCCGTATGACTTTTACTATAAATATCCACTTTATCACTCACCATAAATGAGCTATAAAAACCCAAACCAAAATGACCAATAATACTTGTGTCTTTGTATTTAGTCACAAACTCTTCGGCACCACTAAATGCCACCTGGTTAATATATTTGTCCACTTCGGCACTTGACATACCAATACCATTGTCAATAATGGATAAAGTTTTTTCCTTGGCATCTAAAACAACATCTACTCTTAAATCACCAATGGCACCTTTCACTTCCCCTTTACCACTTAAAGTTTTCAATTTTTGTGAAGCATCTACCGCGTTACTCACTAATTCTCTTAAAAATATCTCGTGATCGCTATATAGAAACTTCTTAATGATTGGAAAGATGTTCTCCGTCTGCACCCTTATTTGACCTTTTTGCATAATTATTACATTTAGTATATGATTAGCAAAGAAAATACCAAAATACAAATGCTGACAGACTGTCCTTCAATAAGCCTATTGAGGTAAATTTTGCAGCCAAGCAGCCCCTGTACAACGCTTACTTTTTAACAAAATGTCACTTGTGTCACGAATCAATAACTGCTTTTCACTATTTTACACTGAATATATCCCAATCACAGATCCGTTAGTCAGTTGCAATTGTCCTTCATATACAAAAGAGCTATTTGAAAATCGCGTTGCTACAGTAACTGCTTTTTTTAAAAAGCGTGTATTCGCGGTCAAATAACTAACCGAACTAGGATTACCAAAGCCCAATTTTGAATACTCAAAATTGGAAACTAAATCAATGGAATGAAATGCTTTGTACAAGCCAGCATAACTATTAAATGAATCCCAGGCACCAATTTTACTTTGCCAATTAATTCCATCAATATTAGTGCCTCTATTGAATGACTGACCGCGCGGTACCCAACTAAAAACAAAGCCATTAAACTGTGATAAATTATAGATAGGCAAGGAAGATGATGACAATAAACTTGGTACCCAATTAGCGCTAAATTCTATCAGCGTTTCCCTGTTTTGCAACCCACTATTTTCTTTGGCCTCTTCCTCCTGTGCCATGATTGGCTGATGCAGATAAAGTAAGAGGAGAAAATATAAGATGCGACAAAATCGATTGCTCATTGAATAGCCCTTTTATTGAAATCACAATATGAATAAATGAACAAAGCAAAATATTGCGGTAAATACGCAATCAAATACAAATAAATAAACCTTGATTGCCAGATCAAAAAAGAAAAAACTAAAATCATGAAAAAAATAAACCCCCGAATACGCGCGCATTGGTTAATGCGCTTTCTCCGCTTACCCATTTTAATATTTCTCCTCTTACCCATTTTAACAAAAGCGCAAAGCATAGAGACAACCAATACGCATAGCATTATTGTTGGCTTTTATAATTTTGAAAATTATTATGATACTACCAATCAAATGAATGTTGCAGATGAAGAATTTTTACCCAATAGTGCGAAAGGATACAATAGCATGCGCTATAATAACAAGTCGGCGCAATTGGCTTCTGTCATTTATGGAATCGGAAAAATAAATAACGCGAAAGGAATTGCATTATTAGGTATTGCAGAGGTTGAAAATAAAATGGTTTTAAAAAAAACTAGCCGATGACCCAATGATCAAAAAATACAATTACCAGTTCATCCATTTTGATTCAAAAGATAGCAGAGGCATTGATGTAGCATTAATGTACCAACCCGCTCATTTTAAACCCTACCAATACCGCAGTTATAGTTTAACCGATGCTACCCACTTTACCACCTATGCCACACGGGATATATTATATGTGCAAGGGGAACTAGATAAAACATGGGTACATATATTAGTGAACCATTGGCCTAGTAGGCGTGGGGGTGAAAATGCGTCAGCAGAAAAAAGGATCTGGGCTGCCACTGTATGTAAAAGAATTATGGACAGTATTGAAAACCGAGATCCAAAAGCAAAAATTATAATAATGGGTGATTTTAATGACAACCCCAATAACAAAAGTTTGAAACACTTAAAAATGTACAATCCCTTTTTAAAATTGTTTAATAGGGGCATGGGGAGTATGGCCTATCGGGATAGTTGGAGTTTGTTTGATCAAATTTTACTAAATGCCAATTGGCCTATGGAGCAGGAAAAACAAGGGGGCCGATCAAAAAAAGGGCCGGATACCAGCCATCCCCAGCCTGCTTTAGCCAATATAAATAACCAGTACCCTACTCATATGCAACCTGGCTCAGAAGCCCCTTTTGACCTAATCTATTGTAAATCAATAATATACAGAAGCGCCACTTTAACCGAACAGGATGGAAAATACCAGGGCTACCCCAAAAGAACCTGGAATGGGGATCAATTTAACGGAGGCTATAGCGATCACTATCCCGCAGTCATAATTTTTAAGGCAAAAAATGCCGAAAAACTTTTAAAATAGCCTACCTTAGCCCTCCCAAATCTGTTTTGGCAGATTCATTCCGAGCAATCGAAATGTCCACTGGGAAAAACCAATTATTTAACCAATAAATTCAAGTAATGAACAATTACGAATTAATGGTGATTTTTACACCGGTTTTATCTGAAGATGATTTCAAATCAGCTCAGAAAAAATACCAAGACTTCATCCAAGAAAATGGTGGGTCTACTGTAGCCTCCAATCCTTGGGGTTTAAAATCACTTGCTTATCCAATCGATAAGAAAACTACTGGTATCTACTGGATACTAGAATTTACTGCTCCTCCGACAGTAAATGAAAAATTGAAAATTCAATTTTTACGTGACGAGCAAATCATGCGTCACATGATTACCAAACTTGACAAGAACGCAGTTGAGTATAACCACATTAAGAGAAACGGCGGTTTCCCTGTTCACAAAGCAGTTGAGGCTTAATTAAATTTTTACCAACATGGCAAAGAATGAAATAAAATACCTTACCGCAATTAAGCAGGAAAAACCAAAGAAGAAATTCTGTCGTTTTAAAAAGTATGGTATCAAGTATGTCGATTACAAAGACATCGATTTTTTAAAGAAATTTTTAAATGAGCAAGGTAAAATGTTACCGCGTCGTTTAAGCGGTAATTCATTGAAGTACCAACGCAAGGTGGCTGACGCTATTAAGAAGTCACGCCAAATGGCATTGTTACCTTATGTAACCGATTTATTTAAATAGACCACTAATTAGTAAACCATCCCTAATCTCGTAATATTAAAAATATACTGGCGAGTGACAGCAAAAATGCTGGGCTTTTGGGAACTAAAAAAAATGTATGCAAATTATATTAATCAAAGATGTAGATAATTTAGGAGGCAAGGACGAATTAGTAACTGTTAAAAACGGTTACGCACGTAACTTCCTATTCCCTACCAAACAAGCTGTTGAAGCAAGCACTTCTAATTTAAAACAATTGGAAGAGCGTTTAAAAGCAAAAGCAAGGAAAGAAGCTGCCATGTTAGCCGAGATTACACAAGTAATTTCAGTGTTAACTTCCTCTCCAATCAAGTTGACTGCTAAAACAGGAACATCCAATAAAATATTTGGTACCATCACCTCATTACAAGTAACGCGTGCAATTCGTGAGCAAAAAGGATACGAAATTGACAGAAGACGTATTAGCTTGCCAGAGGAAATCAAAGAATTAGGTAGCTACAAAGCAACTATTGACTTTGGAAATGGACAAAATACTGAAGTAGATATTGAGATTGGCGCTAAGGCTTAATTGCCCCAACCCCCAATTTCCAGCCTAAAATGAGCTTCATTTAAGGTCAGGAAAGCCTTCCCAAACCCTTGGGAAGGCTTTTTTTGGGTTATTTATGCCCAATCGGGGATAAATATTTTTAAAAAAGGGCCTAAAAGTGATTTTTGTGTTAAATAGTCCTATCTTTGGAGTCTCCAATTCTAGAAGTATTTTTTAGCGTTGGTATTAGATCACTTAATTTAAAAGAACATGAACATTTATGTTGGAAATCTTAGCTGGAATATGACTAGCGAAGATCTTGAGAACTTGTTTACTCCGTTTGGAGCAGTAGCAAGTGCAAAAATTGTAACAGACAAATTTAACAACAACAGAAGCAAAGGCTTCGGTTTTGTTGAAATGGCTAATGATGATGAAGCTCGCGCAGCTATCAGTCAACTTCACGACACAGAAATGTTGGGTCGTAACATAGTAGTTAACGAGTCAACTCCACGTCCTGAAGGCGAAAGAACCTTCAAGAAGAAGCCTTATGGCGCAGGTGGCGGTGGTGGATTCAATCGCGGTGGATCCGGTGGATCTGGCGGCGGTGGAGGATACAACCGTGATCGCGGTGGTAATGGCGGTGGTGGTGAATACAACAGATATTAATCAACCTCGTTGCAATACAATCCCGTTCCGAATTTCGGAACGGGATTTTTTTTGTCCTTTACTTTTTAATAATTAGCTAATTTTAATACATGGAAAAGAAATACTGGGAAAAAATAGCCCCTAATTATGAAACTGAAATTTTTGATGTTTTACAAAATGACAAGTCTGGTAAAATTGTAAAGGCGATACACCAGTTTGCCAATAAAAAAAAGTCGGTGATTGATATTGGCTGTGCTGTTGGCAAATGGATGCCTGTATTGGCGCCCATCTTTAAAACCGTTAGGGCCATAGATATATCAGCGAAAAATTTAGCCATCGCTGAAAAAAAATATAAAAAATACGATAATATAAGCTACGAATGCGTTGACATGTCGGCAACAAAATTAAAGCCACAGAAATACGATAGCGCTATCTGTATCAATGCGATACTAACGGAGTCCTTAAAAAAGAGAGATTTTTTCTTTAAACATATGTCCAGCCTTATCAAAAAAGGTGGCGACTTAGTGCTAGTGGTACCTTCACTGGAATCGAAATTATTTAGTCATATCATTGCCAATAAATGGAATGTAGATAATGCCAAAAAAGATATTCCACCTACAGGCAAAAGGGCCATTAGTCAAATACGATTTATCAAAGATGGTGTAACTGATATTGATGATGTACCTACCAAACATTTTTTAAAAGAGGAATTAGAATTACTCTTAACACTTGCAGGATTTGAAGTAGAAAAAATAGAAAAGATAAAATACAAATGGTCCACTGAATTTCATAAACCACCCAGCTGGTTAAAAAATCCACAGCCTTGGGATTGGATGGTGAAAGCGAAAAAGAAATAAGCACTGATAAAGAAGCAATTTCAATTTCATCAGCTTCAAAAATAATGGTAATAATATAGCTACTACATTTAAAAGTCAACATACCCTGTTGGCTTTTTTTATTTCATAGAAGTAGTGGCAATTTACTTGAGGTAGGGACAAAAAAAATCCCCTGAAATTAATCAGAGGATTCTTTAATAAATAAGGCAGCTACCTACTCTCCCAGGAAAACCCAAGTACCATCGGCCATGGGGGACTTAACTTCTCTGTTCGGAATGGGAAGAGGTGAACACCCCCGGCAAAACCACCTTAAGACGGTAATTTTATCGGATGTTTAGTC
>SHWT01000128.1 GCA_009693715.1 Chitinophagaceae bacterium | reverse complement strand
TTATATCCACCACCTGCATCTGGCCTACTAAATCTATTTTCCTGCGAACTGCTGGATGCATAAAATCGTGTAACACTTCCTTTATCCGCATCATACTGAATCATCATATCAGCCATTTCGCTGGTTTGCTTATACAAACTATTTTTACTGGTTTGCGCCTTTAGTTCAGCAGCTCCAATTTGCATAAAAACAAAAAAAACAACAACTACCACTTTACTCCAATAACTTTTACTCCAATAACTTTTGTTCATAAACATAAATTTATAAATATTTTATATTCAATTAAAATTTAAAAAAAATTATTTCCCCTTCCTTGGCAACTTCGCATCTCTTTGCGCTGAGTTATAAACAAAAGCTGCAACTATTGTAGCCATTTGTTTTAAATCATCTTCAATTAAATGATCATATACATCCATATTGCTGTGGTGCGTGCGTGTATCGTATTCAATAGGATCCTGAATAAATTGGAATCCTGGTAAGCCAACTCCATCATAGGATTGGTGATCAGTACCGCCTGTATTACTAATGGTAATGGTTTTAGCACCTAAATCATGAAAAGGCGTGAACCAATTTGAAAAAATATCAGCACAAGCTGCATTACCTTGTAAGTAAATACCTCTGATTTTTCCTGTTCCATTATCAATATTGTAATAGGCTGAAAATTGCTCATGTGCTTTATTTGGTTTGCCGTTTGCATTCATAAAAGTTTTTTTAACATAGCCTTTTGAACCTAATAAACCTTGCTCCTCTCCACTCCATAATCCAATACGAATAGTACGCTTTGGTTGTAGCCCAATTGCTTTTAAAATACGCATCACTTCCATCATTACTGATGATCCAGCCGCATTGTCAGTTGACCCTGTACCTGCTTGCCATGAATCTAAATGTGCTCCAATCATCACCACTTCATCTTTTAAAGCAGGATCAGTTCCAGGAATTTCAGCAATTACATTATAACCTTGTAAATCCTTATCTTGAAATTTAACTTTCACATCTGCTTCAATGGCTACATCGGTACCTGATTTTGCAATTCTTAATAAAGTATTATAATCCTCAATACCTATAGACATATCCAAAAAGTTTTCTGGATCAGTTCCTTTGTATGCACCACCGCCTCCTGTAAATACAGTACCATCATGATTTCTTGTACTAGTGGATATCATCCCAATTGCGCCTTCTTCCATCGCCATTGTTTTTAACATGTTTGTAACGCGCATAGCAGATCCTCCACCACTGCGCGCATATTGTTCTCTCATTCTGCGCATTTGAGCCGTATCCATTGCTTGACCTCCACGACCACCCCCTTGTGGAGTGGCTGCAGCCATTTTTGCAAGCGCGTCATCTGTATATCTAACTGCATCCGCTTTAAAACTTTGATTATAAACGCTTAACTGATCAATGATGATTAGTTTCCCTTTTAATTTTCCTTTATACGCCATTAAAGCAGCAGAATCCTTTAATGCAATCACTATTAAATTTCCTTTTTTCAATCCTTTGGTTCCTGCAGTCCAAGTTTTTGGATAAGCAAGTAAAGGTTTGTAATAAGGAGCTGTCATTGCTAAATACAATTTTTGCAAATCCCAACCTTTGCCAAATTCACCCCAAGGATCAAGAACGGCATTTGCCATTCCCCATCCACCTAAAGTTTCTTTCGCATAGTTTGCTGCTCGCATATATCCTTCAGAATTCGTTAAACGGCCACCATTTTTATCCGTTAAATTAAAAGCAATATCCATCACCTTTGATCGCGTTAATCCTTCCTCCCTAATTTTTTGCATGACAGATGCATCAATTGTTTCCTGCGAAAAAGTGGTCATGGGTATTGAAAAAACAAGGACCAATACACTAAAAAGTATTTTTTTCATTTGGCAAATTTTATAATGATATAATAGTACTAATTTAATAAAAACATCCCATTTTAGACGAGTAATTATGTGAATGGCCAACAGTATTTCAATTTTAATCAAATAATGGATAAGTAACTGACTAGCAGTCGAAAATACAAGCCATGAAAGCAACCACTCCATTTAAATTGTTTCATATACACTAAATTTATACCCCAAAATGGGCGACAAAATTGTCATATAGCCGTATTTTTGTAATACCCCCGCCTTCTTTGTTCAAGAAACCCGATTGACGTAAACTAGAATTAAAATTTAACCAATGAAAAAGCGACAGTTTATTAAAGATGTTTTATTAACGGCCCTTGCAGCGCCAATTGGCTTAACAGGGTTAGCACAAACTTTTAAAGAATATGCTTATTTACCAGCAAAGGATTTGGCAAAGGTGGAGGATTTTTGGCTAAATATCAGAAATCAATATTTATTAAAGCCTGACTATATCAATTTAGAGAATGGCTATTATAATTTTTTACCCCAACCTATTTTAAATAAATATATTGAGCATATTAAAATGGTGAACTACCAGGGTTCCTATTATATGAGAACAGTACAATGGGATAATAAAGATAAAGTAGCTGCACGTTTAGCAAAACTAGCTGGCTGTAGTGCAGAAGAGATGATCATTACACGAAATACAACCGAATCCATTGACCTAGTTGTAAGTGGATTTGATTGGCAAAAAGGGGACGAAGCGGTGATGGCCATACAAGATTATGGTTCCATGTTGGATATGTTTGAACAAGTAAAAAATAGATACGGAATTGTCAATGTTAAAGTGTCTATTCCTAATCATCCTGCTAATGATGAAGAAATTGTAGCTATTTACGAAAACGCTATTACTTCTAAGACAAAATTGATGATGGTGTGTCATATGATTAATATAACAGGTCATATTTTACCCATTAAAAAAATATGTGCAATGGCACATGCAAAAGGAGTACAAGTGCTTGTGGATGGCGCGCATGCTTTTGCACATTTCCAATATAGTATTGATGATTTAGGATGTGATTATTACGCTGCATCCTTGCATAAGTGGTTGAGCAGTCCTTTAGGTGCAGGTATACTATACATTAATAAAAATAGAATTAAAAACCTATGGCCACTATTAGCGGATGGTGAAAAGCAATTGGATAAAATAAAACGTTTAAACCATATTGGCACCCACCCCGTTGCTACCGACCTTGCCATTAATGATTCTATAGATTATTATGAAATGATTGGAGCAGAAAAAAAAGAAGCCCGTTTGCGTTATTTACAAAACTACTGGACGAGTAAAGTACGCAATAACCCAAAAATTATAATTAATACACCAACAGATCAAACAAAATGTTGTGGCATTGCCAATGTTGGAATAGCGGGTATCAAGCCAAGTGATGTAGCCACTAGATTAATGAATGAGTTTAAAATATTTACAGTTGCCATTGATTATGCAAATGTAATTGGATGTAGAATATGCCCCAATGTTTATACCACCACCGATGAACTTGACCAATTTGTAAACGCTTTAAATACTTTAGCAAAAAATGTCTAATAATTTTAATAGAACGACGGAAGAATCCTCTTTATATCATGATATCGAAAAATCAACTACAGCGGCAATAGTTTCAAATATAAATACGGAAGATAAAAAAGTTGCTTTTGAAGTTGAAAAACAAATTCCGCAAATAATTTTACTTGTTGATGCCGCTGCTAAGAAATTACAAAATGGCGGGCGTTTATTTTATATAGGCGCTGGTACCAGTGGCCGTTTGGGCATGGTTGACGCAAGTGAATGCCCTCCCACTTTTGGTGTTTCAGAGGATGTAGTGGTGGGTATTATTGCAGGTGGACAAAAAGCCATGTTTCATGCAGTTGAAAATGCGGAAGATGCTATGGATCAAGCTTGGATTGATTTACAAGCACATAAAATAAGTGATTTAGATGTGGTAGTGGGTGTTGCAGCAAGCGGCACAACGCCCTATGTGATTGGCGGTTTAAAAAAATGTCAAGAACAAGGTATTATCACAGGTAGTATTAGCTGTAATGCCAATAGTCCCATTTCCGCACATGCAAATTTCCCCATTGAAGTTGTGGTTGGCCCTGAATTTGTTACTGGAAGTACAAGAATGAAAAGTGGTACAGCACAAAAAATGGTACTAAATATGATTTCCACCTCGGTGATGATAAAACTGGGTCGCATCAAAGGCAATAAAATGGTGAACATGCAATTGACCAATCAAAAATTATTTGATCGTGGTGTAAAGATGATCATGGATGAATTAAAAATAAATGATACCGCAAAAGCGGAACAGTTACTGAAAACTTATGGCTCAGTAAAAAAATCGATTGAAGCAGCTACTTTAGAAAATGAGATTAATTAGGAAAACTGATTTTCCCCATGGTTGTCGCCACCTTTGTTGCATTTCCTCCTGCTAGTAATGGCGTTCCTGCTACTGCTTCGTTCCCAAGCAAGGCAAATAAAATGGCCTCCTTCGCGTCAGGTAATATGCCTATTTCCATGGATGATTTTATGGTTATACTTGGAAGCAATTGTTTTAGCTGCTCCATTAATAAATGATTGTGCATCCCTCCACCACTGATATACATGGTATAAGTGAATTGATCCCCCACTACTTTTTTTATTGCTTCACTAATTGTTTGGGCAGTAAACCTATTTAAAGTAGCAAGCACATCCTCATGGGATAACATCGCACCCAAGGCCATTTGCGCTTGAATAATGTAGTCTAGATTAAATAACTCTGGCCCAATTGTCTTAGGAAATGCTACATTAAAAAAAGAATCGCTTTTTAATGATTGTAATAAAGGCTCATTCATTTTTCCTGATTTTGCAATGAAGCCATCTTTATCATAAGGTAATCCCTCAAAATACTTTCTAGTATATGCATCCATTAAAGTATTACCAGGACCCGTGTCAGATGAAAACACTTGCGCCAAACTACCACCAGCGTTTAATAATGTAAAATTAGCGATACCTCCAATATTTAATAAAATTCTATTTTCTGTTTCATGGGCACACAATAAATAATCACCATACAAGGACAATGGTGCTCCCTCACCTCCAGCAGCAATATGTTTTTGTCTAAAGTCACTTACTGTTATAATTCCAGTGGCTACAGCAATATGATCTCCATCCCCAATTTGCAAAGTAGCGGGCCCAAATGCATCCTCCGGATGTAAACATTTAGGTGCATGATAAATGGTTTGGCCATGACTTGCAATTAAATCAATTTCATTTGAATGAATCCCCCATTGTTGAAGTGCATGATTGACCATGCTTGCATGTTGTAATGCCAACCATGGATTAAGCACACATAATTGTTCTAAGGAAACTATTTTTTGAGAAAATACGGTTAGCAACTTTTCTTTTAAATCCGGCGCATAAGCCACCGTTATAAATTCATCCAATTTTACTTTGGTTGCTTTACCAGCACTGGTAATGGTACATAAAGCAATATCCAAACCATCCAAGGAAGTACCACTCATTAAACCAATCACCTTTCGGTAGGGCTTATTGGCGATTTCATATAAATGTTGAATATTAGGATGCATAAACAGTTTTTGTGCAATTCATTAAAGATAGTAAATGCACTTGTAAAATGTAGAATTCCCTGGCCGACTATGCAATTAAATGATATTCAAAACCAATTATGAAGCAGCAATTAACAGCATTTTGCCAATTTTCCACAACCCACTAAATGCATTCAAATTCAATGGCTTATAGTGTAACTTTACCCTTAATAAATTAAAGCTATGCTTAAAGTGGGCGTGTTTGGTGTGGGGCATTTGGGTAAGTATCACCT
>SHWT01000127.1 GCA_009693715.1 Chitinophagaceae bacterium | reverse complement strand
GCGGCGTTTTTGTTTGTCTCCAAAAATAATTACATCTGTTTTCTGCGCTGTTCCTAATTTGTGAAAATACAGTTTGTGTTCATCGGTTTTAGCCGAAAGTTCGCTCCCTTTTGGTTTTTCATAACTAGAATAGAAAATCCCTTCGTTTCCTTTCCAAGAAAGGCCACTAAATTTTACGTCTATTAATGCCGTATCCACTTCATTTTTGGTTTTAGCATTTATCAAAATCACCGTTCTCCAGTCACTTCCGGCTTTAGAAATCGAATAAGCTACTAATGAACCATCTTTAGAAAAACTCACCGCATCAAGCGAAGTTGTGGCGTCTTTTGAAAAGGTATTGGGGTCTAAAAATAGTTCTTCTTTTCCAGATTTATGGGTTCTGTACAATACCGATTGGTTTTGTAACCCATTATTTTTGTAAAAATAAGTGTAGTCACCTTCTTTGAATGGTGCGGAAATTTTCTCGTAATTCCACAGTTTTTCCATTCGCTCTTTGATTTTATTTCTAAAAGGAATTTTAGATAAATAATCAAAGGTTAAATTGTTTTCTTCTTTTACCCAAGAAGCGGTTTCAGCGGATTTATCATCTTCTAACCAACGGTATGGATCGTTAATTTTAGTTCCAAAGTACGTGTCAATGGTTTCTGTTTTCTTAGTTTCGGGATACGCCAACGGTTCTAATTTTTGATTTTGACAAAACGAGGCTATTGAACTAGTTACAGCCATTAGGGCTATTATTTTTCTCATTACAGTTTAGCTTTATTGTACAAAAATAACATGTTATTTTCTAAATATTGAAATTTATTCCTAATATAATATTTATTCCGATGTTTGGAACCCCGCTTGTTTTCAATCGAGACAAATAATATATTAATATATTAGATGTTCTCAAACACATAAGGATTCATTTATATTAATTGTTTTTATTCAGGCGACTTTTTAGTCTTTTAGTACTATCGACTTTAGTCCAGAAAAAAGGCACACTATTCGTGTGCCTTAAAACATAAAAGCATTTTTTTCTATTTATTTAACTGTTAAATTAAATTTTACTGCTATATCAGTGTTCCCGGCTGCATTAGTCATATCGCCAGCAGCTACGTTTACCCCAGATTTATTTGGCTCATGTTTTAATGTGATTGTTAGTGTTCCTGTTGCTGCTACTGTTGTTTTGAAAACAGATTGCAGACCAACTGGCTTACTATTTACATCAAAATTATTAGTAGCTGTGCCATACGTAAAAGCGTTTAGAGTTCCCGTTTTTTCGTAAAAAAGTTGATGATCTACACCCTCAGCTATAATTTCAGGAGTTATATCTACACTTGGATTTACCGCTTCATTTTTAAAAGTAACAGCACCATCATACGTTTTGTTTTGTACAAAATCTCCGGATACTGTAGTTGTAGCAGCAGTTGGACCATCGCCATCTAAATCTTTGTATAGCAAAGTGATGTTCGTGCCGCCTCCCTGAGGAGTAAAGACTGCTGTAACAGTTGTGATTAATTCTTCTTCGTTTACAGGCTCAATTTCATCCTTGGTACAAGAAGAGAAGGCTAATAGTGCTACTAATGCTAATGTTGTAATTTTTAAGTTTTTCATTTTTTTCATTTTTAAATTAAATTGATTGGTACTGATTTTTGTTTTCATAATAAAGTTAATAATTGATTTTTAATTGAATTTGATAGGTTCTTCCTATTTCGTCTGCAAAAAAGCGCTGTCGATTTAAGTAGTCCCTATATTTTGTGTTTAAAATATTTTGAACAGAAAATGCTAATGTTGTAATTCCTTTTTTAAAAGTTTTAAATTTTATTTCAGAATATAAATTTAATAAGTGGTAAGCTGGTGGCGGGGTACTGACGTCTACTTCAACGGCTATAAATTCATTGTTCTCAATGATATCCGTAGTAAAATTGTTGTTAGGAAATCGATTTTGCCTGAATACCATTTCGCTTTTTAATTCTAGTACTAATTTTTTCCACTCTTTTTTCGAAAATTTAATTTTGTTATTAATGCTTAATGGCGGTATATCAATCAAAGGTTGGTTTTCAGAGCTATCTTTTCCATTTACATAAGCACAAGAGAATAAGTGCTCCCATTGATTGGTAATATTCCAGTGGGTTTGAATATCAATTCCCGAAAGCTTAGCATTTGTTTGTTGGTATTCCCAAACTGGAAACGCACCACGAACAGTAGTTTCAAATCCTACAGGTTTTAGAAACATATAGTTTTGAATTCTATTGATGTATGGATTGATTTCTAAAGAAAAAAGATTCCATTTTTTTTGAATTGTGATGCCTAATTTTGTTGCCTGTTCTTTGTCTAAGCCTAAATCGCCTAGTTCAATAACACCAGTCGAATGATGAAGTCCATCACTAAAAAACTCTGACGGATTCGGATTTCGCGCGGCAGTACTCATGTTCATATAACAACTCAATTC
This sequence comes from Chitinophagaceae bacterium, assembly GCA_009693715.1. Taxonomy (GTDB): domain Bacteria; phylum Bacteroidota; class Bacteroidia; order Chitinophagales; family Chitinophagaceae; genus Sediminibacterium. The sequence continues at coordinate 3,391 of SHWT01000127.1, read as the reverse complement.
GTTTTCAAATTCTTTACGAAATCCAATACTGCCCGAAAAATTATTGAAGATGAAATGCGGTTTTGTAAGCCATTGTCCGCCAAAATCACCTACGATAAAATCTGAAAACGCATTTGTATAGCCTCTTTCATCCCACCTTGATTTAATATAGTATTTCGTTGCTTGTGTTTTTGAAAAATCATATCTCAGTCCTGCATCAACTGAAAAACTATCTGAAAAATCGCGATTAACAATACCGTATATGCCAAAATCGGTTTTATCAAAATTGGGGATTAAGGGTCTAATTCCAGTTGCAGGATTTGCGAAATTATTTTGAATTAAAGCCGCTAAACCCGATTTTATTGACCAATCGTGAAGATTTCTCTTGTAGTCAATATTTATAGAATGGGTTTTTAACTCTAAATCCAAAGCTGCAATGTTGCTGTAACTAGCTCTACGAATATCAAATTCAAGTCTTTTATTTAGCTGAAATGAATATTGAAATGCTATTGAAGTCACTTCATTGAAATGATAATTAAAATTTAATTTTGCAACGTGGTGTTGAACATCTTGTTTAGGATTTTTAATATTGTACGTAAAATCATTAATCACTGACGGAACTTGGTTGTTGATTGAATTATACAAATCGTTCACATTTCCGGAATGAGATGCGCTTAATATTCCAATTACGGATTTGTAGTAACTATAGAATGAAGTCGTATCATAGTTTTCCCCTGTGAATTTAATATCTCCTGAAAATGCAGCTTCCCGGTTGCCCGTATTTGATAATACATAATTTGGAGCTTCTTTATCGCCAACATATTTTAATGTTGATAATGCGTTCCAACTCAAACCACGCTTCTTGTTTTTATGAATACTTGAACTTACGGACCCTCCATTACCATTTGAATCAAAATTTAGAATTGTTTTCCCAAAAATTGAATCGTTTTTTATAGAAATAGGTTCAATGATAACGATACCTCCTAAAGCATTTCCACTATATTGCAAGCTTGATGCGCCTTTAATAACAGTAATTTTACCTGCGGCATTAATGTCAAAATTTGGTGCGTGGTCTGTTCCCCATTCTTGGTCTTCTAATCTCACATTGTCGCTAATTACCGTGACTCTACTGCCGTACAAACCGTTAATAACAGGTTTAACCACTATGCTTCCTGACTTTAAGCTAGAAACCCCCGCAACTTCTTTCAGGGCGTCGCCTAATGTTTGATTACTATATTTCTCGATAGTCTCCAATTTTATCTTTTGTTCAAACACCGATTTATTCAAGGCTAAACTTTTTTGTTTTATCAAAACCTCATGTAGAGTTGCTTTATTTAACTTTAAATAAAAAACCAGCTTTAAATCGTTTTTAACCGTTAGAATTGTGTCAATTGATTGATATCCAACATACGAAATATGAATTTTCGTATTTCCAGAAGGCACATTTTTAAAAATAAAATTTCCATCCAAATCAGTAGAAACCGTTTTTTTTCCAATGTGAACGTGGGCGCTAGTTAGCGGCGTTTCTCCTTGGGTTAAAGTTTTTCCAATTATTGTATTTTGAGAAAATACATTAGTACAAAACAAAACAAGAAGAGAAAAAACGAGATGGTTTTTCAGCATGATTTTTTGTTAAAATATAATAAAGACGAATCATTATAAATTTGATTTAAAATGATTTATTTTATGAATATACTTTAAACTAAAGGTGGAGCACGAAGCGCAAAAAGACTTCCTTTGAATAATGGAGTTATTTTCTGAGCGCAAATTGAGGACGAATAGGATATTATGAGGGTGTTTTTAAATTGAAAACACAAAAATTTAGCTTTGGCAAAAGGGCTGAATGTAGCTTCACAAGTTAAACATTTCTCAAAATCGTGATGGTGCGTGAATTGAGTCCCTAAAGAGGTTTTGTGGGAACATTCTTTATTAGAAATTTGTTTTAATAAATGCTCATAGCTGTGCACTGATTGAAATAGTGTTAGAAACAATATTAAAATCCCTAATAGTAAATTTATAATGACAAACTTTTTTTTCATGCAATGCAAATGTAATAATTATTTAATTAATATTCTCAATAACAAGCAAATTGATTGCCTTTTTGAGTTACCGTTTATACTAAACAATTAATCCCAAAATTAATTTTTGAGCAAACTTTACTCGTGGAAAGCAATTTCGGCCCCTACCTCTGAATACTGTTTTGGAATGGGAAACGAATCTGTATTAGTAAACAAATTAGCCCGTAATTCTTTAATTTCAGTTGCGTTACAAAGACATTTTTCTAATTCAGAGCGAATATCATTTTCATTTAAATTAATTCCAATAAAAACAATTTCGTTCATTCTGTCTCCAAACTCAATAGTCCAACGCTCCTCTATAATATCTTGATTGTCAACAAAATTTTGAAATTTTATTCGTTCGGAAAAAGGCATACTTGCCCACCAAACTCCAGCTCCTTCGGCTTTTGACGATCCGCCAGCTTGACTCCAATTAATGGCTTGAGCGGGTCTTGATGCCAGCCAAAACAGCCCTTTGCTCCGAATTACGGTATTTGGAAAAGCCTTGTTTATAAAATTCCAAAAACGCTCTGGATGAAACGGTTTTTGGTCCCGAAATACGAACGACGAAATACCATATTCTTCGGTTTCTGGAGTGTGAATCCCTTCAAGTTCTTGAATCCAACCTGCCGATGTTTCGGCTTCTTCATAATTGAATAACCCTGTGTTTATAATTTCAGTTGGGTTAACTTTTCCATATTCTGACGTGATAATTTTTGCAACAGGATTCAGTTTCTTGATGGTTGCCAATAATATTTCTTTCTGTTTTTGGGGAATTAAATCCGTTTTGTTTAGGATAATCACATTGGCAAATTCAATTTGATCCACCAGCAAATTAACAATAGTTCGGCTGTCATTTTCAATATTCGTAGCCTTTATATCTTCCAATGTTTGAGCCGAACCAAAATCTTTAAAAAAATTAAAACCATCAACAACAGTAACCATTGTATCTACATAACTAAAACGAGATAAATCGATATTTTCGTCTTCATTTACAAACGAAAAAGTTTGCGCCACAGGAATTGGTTCGGAAATACCGGTGCTTTCTATCAGCAAATAATCAAAACGATTTTCTTTGGCAAGTTTCTCGACCTCAATCATCAAATCTTCACGCAAAGTACAGCAAATACAGCCGTTGCTCATTTCTACTAATTTTTCTTCGGTTCGAGAAAGCGTATTTTCGTTTCTGACCAATTGTGCATCAATGTTTATTTCGCTCATATCGTTTACAATCACAGCAACTTTCAAGCCTTCTTTATTGTGAAGAATGTGGTTAAGTAAGGTTGTTTTTCCTACGCCAAGGAATCCTGATAACACAGTTACGGGTAGTTTTTTCATAGTTTAATTTTAGTTAT
>SHWT01000126.1 GCA_009693715.1 Chitinophagaceae bacterium | reverse complement strand
GCCGATTATCAAGGATGGGATTTAGTTAAAGTACCTGGTGTTTTTAAAGTGGGTATTCCAACCTTAAGTGGTACAGGAGCGGAAGTAAGTCGTACCACAGTATTGACCGGTCCAACACGTAAATTAGGAATGAATTCTGACTTCACGCCATTTAATCAAATTGTATTAGATCCTGAATTAACTAAAAATGCACCGATCAATCAGCGTTTTTATACCGGCATGGATTGTTATATCCATTGTATCGAAAGTTTAGAAGGTACTTACCTAAATGAGTTTAGTAAAAGCTATGGTGAAAAAGCATTGGACCTTTGCCGTAAAATATATGTCGAAAAAACGGGTTGGGATGAGCAGAGTGATGAACAATTAATGATGGCTTCCTATGCTGGTGGTATGAGTATTGCCTATAGTCAGGTAGGTGTTGCACACGCAGTGAGTTATGGCCTAAGCTATTTATTAGGAACCAAACATGGTATTGGTAATTGTATTGTAATGAATCATTTGGAAGAATATTATCCTGCAGGTGTGGAAGAATTTAAATTTATGGTGGAGAAAAATAATATTCAGATACCTACAGGTATATGTGACAACCTTACAGAGGCGCAATTTGATGAAATGATTAATATTTCATTAAGCTTAAAACCTTTATGGGAAAATGCATTGGGGTCAAACTGGGAAAGCATCATGACGCGTGAAAAATTACGCGCACTTTACGGAAAATTTTAATGTCTGAATTCTTTCTGTTAATGGTTTAAATTGATTAGTTTTATTCAATAAACTCCATTAACATGAAAAAGTTTTTAATGATTATGATCATGATTGCTACTGCATTCATATCAAGTGGCCAAGAAGCAAATTTTACTGGTAAGGTCAAGGATGAACAAGGAAAAGCCTTGTCGGGCGCTACCATATCTATCAAGGGAAGCAAAGTAAAAACACAGACCAATACTAATGGTCTATTTTCAATTAAAGCAACAATTGGAGATATGCTTGTAGTTAGTTTTAGTGGCTTTTCAAATCAATCATATACTTTAAAAAACACCAACCCCATTGATATTCAACTAAGTGTAAGTAATAACGACTTAAATGAAGTGGTGGTGTTGGGTACAAGAAGTGTTGGAAGAACTAAATTGGAGTCCGTATCCCCAGTAGATGTATTTGATTTAAAAACCTTATCCTCTGAAGTTCCACAAACCAACTTAACAGATATATTAAACCATGTTGCCCCCTCTTTTAATTCTACTACGCAAACAGTAGCCGACGGAACTGACCACGTAGATCCCGCTACTGTTCGAGGCTTGGGTCCTGATCAAACCTTAGTATTAATTAATGGCAAGCGCCGTTATACTTCCGCATTGGTGAATGTAAACGGAACTATGGGAAGGGGTTCGGTAGGAACGGATTTAAATGCCATTGCAGCTGCCTCTATAGATAAAATCGAATTACTAAGAGATGGAGCAGCAGCGCAATATGGATCTGACGCGATTGCTGGTGTTATTAATATTCAATTAAATAAAAATATTGGAACCGGAAAAGCCGTATTTAGTTCGGGTGCAAATATGACTACTTATCAATCTTACAAGCAAGCCGCTCCTGGTAGTTTTAAATTAGGTGAAACTTATCCTTGCCAATTTTGTATAAACGATCCTAAATATTATAATAATAGTGTTTTGGATGGCCGAAAAACAAACGCATCTGTAAATTACGGCTGGCAAATTGGTAAAACAAAAGCAAGTTTTATTAATGTGACTTTAAATATGGAGCAAAGAGAACCCACAATTCGTTCTGGCGAAAGAACAGGAGATATTGATAATCGTAAATCAGGTGATTCAGCCAGTAATGCATTGATGACCGCACTTGGCGTAGATCGTAATTATTTTCAAATGAGGGTGGGTCAGTCGCGCACTCGAAATTTACAAGGGGTTATTAACGGGGCGTTGGCTTTAAAAAAAGGCGGGGAATTTTATTTCTTTAGTATTTTAAGTAATAGAGTAGGAAATTCAACCGGTTTTTACCGTATGCCCTATCAAAACAGTAATATACCTGCTATTTATCCAAATGGATTTTTACCCGAAATCACCTCGAATATTAACGACATTTCTTTAGGAACAGGATTAAAGGGAAAGATGGGAACCTGGAATTATGATTTGAGTAATACTTACGGTCAAAACAGCTTTAATTTTAATATTGAAAATACACTAAATGTATCTGCATATTATAATAATCAAAATAAGCAAACTTCCTTTGATGCAGGTACTTTATTGTTTCGTCAAAACACTACGAATATAGATTTTTCAAAAAAATTAGATAACGCCATTAATTTAAATGTGGCTTATGGTGCAGAATTAAGGTATGAAAATTACCAACAAAAATCGGGGGAAGAAGCCTCTTGGGCAAACTATATGCGAAAAACGGGAGGTGTAACTGATGTTTTAAACGGTACGCCCACTACTGTAAAATTAGCTGATAATACTACAGGGATTCCTGCAGGTGGCGCGCAAGTATTTCCTGGATTCAGACCAGACAATGCAAAAAATGAGAGTAGAACATCCACTGCATTATATGTTGATTTTGAGATGGAGCCAATTAAAAAATTATTACTTGACTTCGCAGGTCGTTATGAAAACTATTCGGACTTTGGCGGTAATTTAAGTGGAAAGGTGGCTGGACGATATAAGCTATCGGATAACATTGCACTAAGAGGATCTCTAAGTACAGGATTTAGAGCGCCAGCTTTACAACAAAGATATTTAACTAAAACGTCTACTGTATTTCAGGGAGGTGTTGCCTATGACGACGCAACCTTACCCAATGACAGTAAGGCTGCGCAAGCCTTAGGTATCCCTAGTTTAAGGCCTGAAATTTCTAATAGTGCTAGCATTGGAACCACTTTGAAAATTAATAAATTTAGCTTAACGGTAGATGCTTATTCTACAAAAATAACAGATCGTATTATTTTGACCGATGCATTTACGGGTAGTGCAACAGGAGATGCCGTTTCGCAGTTGTTATATACCACTTTATTAGCTAACAATGCAGCTAGGGGAATTTTTATGGCAAACGCAACTGACCTAAGAACTTCTGGCATTGATATCATTTCCGCTTATAATTTAAAGATGCCGAAAAAACAAAGCTTGAAATTCGAATTAGCAACTACTTTATCAAAGCGTGAAATTTTAGGCAAAACAAAAGTTTCTGAAAAATTATTAGGTAGAGAGTCCACCTATATGAGTCCTATTAATAAAGCAACATTAATTGACGGAAACCCTAAAGTGAAAGGATATTTTTCGCTTTCTTATAAAAAAGACGACTTTAATTTATTTCTTAGAAATACGTATTTTGGCGAAGTTACACATATTGAAGGCGGCGGGACAACTAACTGGTTTTATGTGCAGGTGCTGAGCCCTAAAATTGTAACTGATTTAAGTATTGGCTATAAGTTATCAAAATCTTGGAGATTTTCTACTGGTGCTAATAATTTATTCGACATCTATTCTGATTTGCTAGTCGCTTCTAGGGGTTCATACAAAAGATTAGATGTGGTTCCAACCAGCCCCACTTACGATAAATTTGTTGAATCACAAACGGCATTTCAAAGAGGTATTGTGAATAATAATGGTATTTCTTCCAATAATCAATTTAACTATTCACGTAGGGTAACGCAATTGGGTATGAATGGAAGATATTTATATGCAAGAATCGAAATCACTTTTTAAATAAGCGCTAAAAGTTTATTTCAGATGATAAACAAACCCGCCCCGATACTTCGGGGCGGGTTTGTTATTAAGTGTATTCAAGTAATATCTGCCGGAAAAATATCAGCTCATTTTCATTTAAGCTTCTTTTTTATAATCACACTATCATTGATAGGGTCTTTAAAAATAATACTATTTTCATTTATTAAAGGAAATAAGCTTTTATGCGCTAGTGAATCTAAATATATATTTTTTATATAAAATATTTTATTAATTACTTTATCACCTTTCATTTCACTCCATTTAATAATCTTACACTTACAGCTTGCGTTTTCTAATGTATTGGTTACCTCTTTGAGATTACTTACATTACCAAGTTTTTTATACACTTCTCGAATTCCTATAATTTTATTATTATTTCCATAATCAAAATTCCAGGATGCTGAAATTGCAGTAATGATGCTATCACTGGTTAATTCTAATAATGAGTGCCTTGGGGATTCAATTAATTTTTCACTACCCTCTTCGCCTTCATTATCTTTTACTTCTACTTTTGAAAAAATAGAAACCAAGTTGGGTCCTTCGAATTGTGCATATCCAACATGATTAAAGCTAGCGCCATATCTAGTATAAATAAAATAGCCATTTTTATATTTTATTTCTACAATGTTGGGAACCATTTTTTGATACCTATCTGGATCAGATACCCTTGCTTGCGGAGAACCGGTATAACAAATCCACAAACCTTCTAATCTATCTTTTTCATCCGATGTTATTTTATAGGGAAGAATATTTAAATCTTTTTTTAAGACTTCAAGTTTATTATTGGATTCAAAATACATTTTAGAAGGAATATAAAAACAAACTAATGCAATAACAATAAAAGCAATGATACATAAAATTGTATTCCATTTCCAACGACGCTTGCCCGCGTTTTTTTCAAATTGGTATAACTTTAATTTTAATTCCTGATTTTCCTTTATAAGCGACCCCCCTTCATTTTTTTGATCATCTGTATTGAGGGTGACTAAATTTTCATCCATTGGATTTTCTACAAATCCCAGTCTTCCCATTTGGAATAAATAAATATAACAGGCATCTACCAAAAAATTACGAGGATTGGCAACAAGACCATTCAGCGCATCTTTGATTTGCCCACCCGTAATATCATATTTTCTAAATGGGTAACTTGCCTCTTTTTCACGTTTATCTTGGGGGTAAATATCATGTCTCAATTCCTGATTTGTAAAGGGAAGCTCCTTGCTTATTTCACTTAAAGTCATAGCAAGACCCTCGTAATTCTTACGATTTGTATTTTGAATGATCTCTTTACCGGTTTCACCCTGGTATTTCTCAATACATTTGTGTAACAAATAAATTATTTCTTCTCTACCTTTTTTAATCATAAAACATTATAATTCAACCTTTTATAAAATTTCGGTAATTTCTTTTTTCATTTCTGAAAAACAATTTGAATTTGTAAATCTTCAACTTATACTAAAACTTGACTATTCTAAGGTAATAAAAATAATTTACAACCAATAGCTGAACTTTTGCTTTATTTCTAAACCAAATCTTATATGAAAATTAAACCTATCATTATCTTAGGCGCTTGCCTATTATTTTGTTTGTTACAAAATCCAGTCTTGGCACAAACACCTGCCAAAAATGTACAATCAAAATTGATAAAAGGGACTGTGTTAAATGCAAAGGATAATATGCCTTTGGAAAATGTTTCTATCAAGCTTTTAAATTCAAAAAAAGGCACCATTTCAAAAGCGGATGGATCATTTTCAATTCAAATACCCAATGGTGAAAAAGTTGAATTTAGTAGGGTAGATATGATTTCAAAGGTGATTATTTTAAAGGAAACCAATAATGTGGTCCTTTTACAAGAATCCGAAAACAACTTAAATGATGTTTTGGTGATCGCTTATGGCAATCAAAAGCGAAATTCATTTACAGGATCTATAGGTACTATTAAAAATACAACCATAGAGAGTGCACCCAATTCTTCAGTGCAAGAAACCCTTCAAGGGAATATGGCGGGTGTTCAATCTACCAATGCTACTGGACAAGCAGGCGGTGTGCCACAAATTAGAATTAGAGGTATTGGATCAATCAATGCATCTGCAACACCCCTTTATGTAATTGATGGGATACCAGTAGTGAGTGGAGATATTTCTGGATTAAATAGTAATACCATCGCGGGTTTAAATGCAAATGATATTCAAAGTTT
>SHWT01000125.1 GCA_009693715.1 Chitinophagaceae bacterium | reverse complement strand
ACAGGCTTATTTAGTAGCGCTGCCACCTTGCTTCCAGATAATGAGGACTTAAATAGGGATAATACCTTAAATGAAACGGAAGCCTATTTTGAGTATGAAATTAATTTACAGAAAAACAATATTTCCGCTACTACCACTAATTATGTAACCGATTCTAAAACACTGAATGTTACATTAGCAGATGGAAGCAAGAGTATTGAAAATTGGTATTTATTTCGCATTCCTATAAAATCATACAAACGAAATGTTAACGGTATTCGAGATTTTAAATCCATTCGATTCATTAGAATGTATTTAACTGACTTTGAAGATTCAGTGACCCTTCGTTTTGCCAAATTGGATTTGGTTCGCAATCAATGGAGACAATTCAATTATAATATTGATAGTTCGGGTAATTATGATTCACTCGGTGGGGTTAATCTAAATACCAAAGTAAATACCTTGGCAGTGAGCTTGGAGGAAAATGGAAGCCGTACACCAGTAAATTATGTGGTTCCTCCAGGTATTGAACGTGTCCAATTATTGAGTAATAATGGTATTAATTTATTACAAAATGAGCAAGCATTAAGCATACAATTAAATAGGTTACAAAAAAATGCTTCTCCACGCGGGGTATTTAAAACCATGAATGTGGATGTGAGACGTTATGGTAAAATGTCCGTGTTTTTGCATGCAGAGGATAAAAGGAATATCAATAGAGTAGATAGTGGCTCCATGACCGCAATTATTAGAATAGGGCAGGATTTTCAAAATAATTTTTATGAGATAAGAATTCCTTTAACTACAACAAGGCAAAAGTTATATGCGAGTTCAGAAGCGCGGGAAGTGTGGCCTTTGGAAAACGAGTTGAACTTGAGTTTAATGGATATGGTTAAATTGAAATTGGAAAGAGACAAACAAAACATTCCTTTTAATAAAAAGTTTGGTCAAAATTTTGGAAGACAAAGATATTCGGTGATGGGTAATCCAAATTTGGGTGAAGTGCGTGGGGTGCTAATTGCATTTGAAAATACCAAGTCCGATGTTCCGATGGATGCTGAAGTTTGGATTAATGAACTTAGATTATCTGATTTAGATGAAGAAGGATCATGGGCGGCTTTAGGAAGAATGGATATAAGCTTGGCTGATTTGGGTACCATCGCAGTTTCAGTGAATAGCAGAACCAGTGGCTTTGGAGGTATCGAACAAAAAATGAACGAACGTGCTAAAACTGGATTAACACAATTTGATATTGCTACCAATATAGACGCAGGAAAATTACTTCCAAAACAAGTGCGTATTTCCTTGCCTGTATTTGCAGGTATCAACAAAACCCAGGAAAATCCGCAGTTTGATCCATTTGATAAAGACATCTTGTATAAGAACAAAATGAGTGCTTTATCAGGTGCCAAAAAAGATTCTGTTCAAAAAGCATCTATTGACCAAACCACCATCAAAACATTAAACTTTACCAATGTCCGGTTTTTACCTGGACAAAAACAAAGTTTGATTAGCCTGAGTAATTTTGATTTTAGTTATTCTTATTCACAGTTATCGCAATCAAGCCCTACGGTACAACAAAATAAGATTGACAAACAAAGAGGAGCGATAGGATATACTTTTAATAATAATGGAAAGTCAATTGAACCCTTCCGGAAACTAATTAAATCAAGTTCCCCTTGGTTAACATGGGCGAAGGAAATTAATTTTAATCCAAAGCCAAGTTTAATTAGTTATCGTGCGGTGTTTGACCGACAATTTGGTGAGTTTATTCCAAGAGTGGTGAATTCATTTGATGGTACTACGGATAAAGTGGATACCACTTATGACAAGTATTTTACCATGAGTCGTATTTTTAATATGCGTTGGGGTTTAACCAGGTCATTGAATTTGGATATGACGGCTAACTTAAATTCAAGAATAGATGAGCCGAGCGGACGTATTGATACTAAGGAGAAAAAGGATTCATTAACAAGAATGTTGCTTCGTGCAGGACGCAATACTTTGTATAATCAAAGAGTCACGCTTAGATACGATATTCCCACCAATAAGTTTCCATTAACGGATTGGATCATGTCCAGTTATAATGCATCAACCAATTATAATTGGGTGGGCGCAAGCAGGTTGGCACAGGATTTGGGCAACATGATTGAAAATACTTTTTCACAACAATTAAGTGCACAATTTAATTTTTCTAGTTTCTATAATAAATCAAAATTTATTCGAGCAGCCTTATCCGATGCACCTTATCAGTCAAGTGGTAATGCTGATCCTTTAGCGAATAAAATATTGATGACTAAAAAGGAGGCTTTAGATGGCAAAGTGGGTAAAGAAAAAATAGTGTCTTTGCAAAAGTGGAGGGAGGCGCGTAAGCAAGAGCGTATTGCACAGCGTGTATTGAAAGCAAATGAACCGATTAATGTGCCTGGGGGTGTAAAACAAATCGTTGGTTTATTAACGATGTTGAAAACAGCATCATTAGATTATTCTGAAAATTATAATAGTCGCTTGCCAGGTTATATGTCAGGCGTAAATTTCTTAAATTCAACTTGGGACGGCTTGGCTCCTGGTATAGATTATGCATTTGGTAAACAACCTGATTCAATATGGTTAAGGCAACAGGATGCAAAAGGTTTATTATCTAAGGATGATAAATTTAATTTAATGTTACGTCAGGGCTTTGATCAAAAGTTAACTGTTCGAATGCAAATTGAGCCAGTCAGAGATTTAATTATTGATATTAATTTAGATAAAACCTTTACCAAAGATTATTCTGAATTATTTAAAGATACTAGTGGTACAGGGGTTAAATCACATTTAAATCCGCTATCAGCGGGTGGTTTTAGTATTAGCTACTTTGCATTGAATACATTTTTTGATAGTCATGATCCTAATATGATTTCAAGTGTTTTCCAAACCTTCCAGGATAATCGATTACGCATTTCAAATAGGGTAGCTGAGAAAAATCCTTATTGGGATAATAAAAAGGATCCTAATGGATATGCAATTGGTTATGGCAAGTATTCACAGGATGTTTTAATACCAGCATTTATAGCAGCATATACGGGTAAGGATAAAGAATCAGTTGCATTGTTGAATCAAAATAATAGTAACATACGTTCAAATCCATTTTCAGGAATGCTGCCCATGCCTAATTGGAATATTTTATATAATGGCTTATCTAAAATAAAACCACTGTCTAATTTTTTCACTAATATTTCATTGTCACATGGTTATAATGGAAATTTATCCATGAATAGCTTTGCGAGTTCATTGATGTATGTGGACAGATTATTTTTAGGTGCTCCTTCGTTCTTAGATCCAATTAGCGGTAACTATATTCCTTATTTCTTGATTCCTAATATTACCATTAGTGAAAGAATGGAACCATTAATTGGGGTTAACATAACAACAGTAACGCAATGGTCATTACGCTTTGAATATAAGAAGAGCCGTTTATTGGCTTTAAGTTTGGTGGATTACCAATTAAGTGAAAACAATAGTAAAGAATGGATTTTCGGAACCAGCTATCGTGCAAGAGGATTAAAGCTACCATTTAATATTCCTGGCATGAATAATGCTAAATTGGCGAATGACTTAACTTTCAGACTAGATGTTGGACTCCGTGACATGTATAATAGCAACAGTCGTTTGGATCAAGCAAATGCCTATGGTACTGGAGGTCAAAAGGAAATTACTTTACAACCTTCCATTGATTATGTATTAAATAGCAAGATCAATCTTAAATTCTTCTTTGATCAACGCAGAACAACACCTTACATCTCCTCCTCGCCGCCAATCATATCTACAAGGACGGGCGTGAATGTGCGTATCGCATTATAATAACTTAATTCCTTGTTCGCCTTAGCCTTTCTTAAATGCCCATTTGAACATTAGTTTCCAAGTCACTTTTTTACCATACAATAATATACCTGTTCGGTAAATACGGCCACTAAGCCATGTAGTGAAAATAAATCCACCCACTAAAACTGCCATACTTAAAATTAATTCCCAATACGATACTGCACTTGGAACACCATAGGCTACTCTTGCCATCATGACCATGGGTGAACTAAATGGGATGATACTCGCCCAAAAAGCAATAGGGGTATTTGGATTTTGAGTCACCATCGTAGTTATTACATATGAAAATATAAGCGGCATGGTAATCGGGAACATTAAACTTTGTGCATCCTGCGGATCCTCATTTACAGTACTTCCGACTGCGGCAAAAAGTGCAGCATAAAATAAATATCCTCCGATAAAGTAAAATATAAAGCAACCAATAATTAAAGGCCAATTTGCAGTAGCAATAGTGTGCTGCATATTGTATATTTTCACCGCTGATTCACTCGCTTGTGCCATTCCGCCTCCTGCCATTTGACCATTTGTTTGTTGCAAGTTGGCAACTTGAGTTTGCACATCTGCTGGTAAAAATCCCATGGCAACACTTGTTAAGCTTATAATTAATACAATCCATAAAATAAATTGGGTTAATCCTACAGCACCAATGCCAATGATTTTACCCATCATTAATTCAAAAGGCTTCACGCTACTAATAATAACTTCGGCGATACGATTTGTTTTTTCTTCCATTACGCCACGCATGACCATCGCACCATAAATAAACATGGTTAAATATATAAGTAAACCACTGGCATATCCAATACCCATCGCTAAGCCTGCATTACTTTCTTTACTTGATTTTCCTTTGTCCTCATATGCTTTTAATTCAGCAACATTAGAGGCACTATGTATAGAATCTAAAATACTTTGTTTAATTCCAGCATCCTGCAACATTTGATCTTCAATCGCCTTATTAATTTTATTACTAATACTTTCCTGTAACATGAGTCCCATTGACTTTTGAGACCTTAATATGTAATCCGTTTTTTCGTTCTTCTTAAATTCCGGTAAAATTAAAATATCAGTAAAGCCTTTTTGCTTATAATTATTGGTATCTACATCAATGGGAAAACTGAAGCTGATCTGGTTCGTATTTTTTAATGAATTTTTAATATACCCGTTTGGATCAATTACGGCAATACTTCTTTGTTCCACACCCGAAATAGCCAAATAGCCGGATGCAGCAATTAAGCCTACAATTAATATAGGCATTAGAAAAGTAAGAATTAAAAAACGCTTGTTTTTAACCCTTGTGAGGTATTCTCTTTGTATGATTAACCAAGTTTTATTCATCGGAGTATTTTTAAAATTTAATTATTTTGAAATGCCCTTGCTGTGGCATGTGTATTTTCGACCAATTTGATAAAAATATCATTTAAGGAAGGCAGCAACTCATTGTAGGCAACGATATTGACATTTTCTTGCAATAAATATTTTAATACATCATTGGATTGATAGCCTTCGTTTATTTTTACCAATATTTTATTATGCGCATTGCTTACAGTGGTGAAAATCGGGTTGCTGTTAATGGTAACTTCATTATCCGTTTGAATCAAGAAATTATTTTCTTTAAACTGTTGCTTAATATCACCTACGGTACCGTCTAATATTTTTTTACCTAGGTTCATTAGTACGATATGGTCGCATATTTCCTCCACCTGCTCCATACGATGTGTGCTGAATATGATGGTGGCGCCTTTTTTTGCGAGGTTGTAAATTTCTTCCTTGATTAAATTTGCATTTAAAGGATCTAGACCGCTAAAGGGTTCGTCTAGTATGATCAATTTTGGTTCGTGCAATACGGTGATAACAAATTGTAATTTTTGGCTCATTCCTTTACTTAAATCCTCTACCTTTTTATTCCACCAGGTTTCCATCTCAAATTTCTTAAACCAATACTTTATTTTTTCTGTGGCCTCGGCTTTCGATAAGCCTTTTAATTGCGCTAGGTATAAGGCCTGTTCGCCAATTTTCATTTTTTTATACAAGCCTCTTTCCTCCGGCATATATCCAATTTTTTGGATATCGTCGATTGAATTAAATGGTTTTCCGTCTAAAATAATATCACCTCCATCTGGGTAAAAAATTCCGGTAATCATTCTGAGTAAGGTTGTTTTACC
>SHWT01000124.1 GCA_009693715.1 Chitinophagaceae bacterium | reverse complement strand
TGCGGCTTACATTGTATTCGTCAATCTCAATGCCATGTTCATCCCCCCACTGTTGTCCCTCTTGTCTGATTCCGTCATTCATCACCACGACTCTGTTATAACCTAAACCACGAATAATGGGTTTTGAGATAGCAGGACCTGTAGTAATTTGCGAAACGCCTGGCACTTTAGATAAAGCGTCAATTAAATTAGTGGATACACCTCTAAATAATTCCTCTTTTTTTATAATAGTAACAGGCGTTGGAGTTCTTCTAGTTGAAGTTAATCTTAAAAAACTAGTAACGATAACATTCCCTCCTTCAAGCACTGAACTAACCAGTGTAAAATTAAGTTCTGTATTTTTTTGAAGAACTACATTTTCAACATCAGTAGCATATCCAACATAACTAATTTCCACCACATGTGAACCTACCTGCAATTGTAATTTAAATTTGCCATCTACGTCAGTAATGGTGCCTTTTTTAATTTCTGGTAAATACACACTTGCGCCTGGTAATGCTTTTCCTGTGGCCTTGTCCAATACTTTCCCTATTAAAGTATATTGTTGTGCGTTGGTTGTACTTGCAAATGCTATACATACGCTCATAAAAAGAAGAATGTGTATATATTTTTTCATGCCCAAATTATTTTTTATATTTAAATTAAATAATGCAAAAAAACTAAATCCTATATGCGTGGAAAGAAAAGTCACCCCAGTTTTGGGATGACTTTTTAAATAGATAAACTAGGTCGTTTTATTTAGAAGACTTAAACATATAACCTAAAGAAATACTAAATAAATTGTTTCTCCAGGTTTCTGCACCTGGTTTAATATCTGTTAATCCCATAAGGCTATTTCCACTTATGAACATACCAGATTTAGTTTTATACCCAGCAAGTATATTTAACCCTAAATCTGCTCTTGTGAAATTTTTTCCAGAACCAAATGTAAAAGAATAGTTTTCAGTGGGATCATCTTCTGCATCTAATTTACCAGAAAGATTATAACCTAAATTTAAACCAGTGCCTACAAACAAACCACTCTTTGTATTTAATACTAAGTTCATGGGAATGTCAGCAGCTGTAAATTTATAATTATCTGCATGTCCTTCGTGGGCTACCGAAACTCCTTTGGTGCCAATAGTTAATCCTGTTTGAAAAGATAGGTTGCCCTTCATCTTCACGTTCACTACAGTACCAATATTAAAGCCAGATAATGCCTTGCCATCCTCTGTAATTTCTGCATCGCTAGACTTTACAGTCGCTGCATTATAGCCGGCTCTAAATCCAATATTAACCTGTGCAATAGCTGCATTGGTTAAAAGTACCGCCATTAAAATTGTTAGAATTTTTCTCATAATTGATTTGTTTTTAAAAATGAAATTTGTGTTTTTATTTAATAATTGTAGGTAAGCTTATTTGTATATCACTATGCCCTACATTAGGTCCATCATTAGGTCCCTTTAATGCAGTTTTATGCATTAATTTTAAAAGAATTGATCCCGATCCCATAGCCGAAAACTGCCAGTTGCTTTGTATACCAATTGGATACCCATTCTTATCTCTATCAGTTTTTTGTATCACTGCAGTGATTTTAGTTGGAATAAAATAAAACTCATGGGACACGCCCTGTGATTGTATGGTTGCAGTCAGGTCTTTAGAAACCCCATTCTTGATATTAAATATTTTTACAACAACCGAATATTGTTTATTGGGTTGCGCAAAAATAGTATCTATCCTGGATGGTGGATTGCCTCCATCACCGTCCGCATCCTCCAGCATAAAACTTTTTGTTGGACCGCCAGACTCAGAAAAAATTAATTCTATCCCATTGATAGACTCGTGTTCATTTTCATCGTTTGGCTTGTCAACAGCCTTTGAGCAACCAGCAAGGCTGAACACAAAAAGCATTCCGAATAAGATTCTCTTTACTTGTTTCATATTTTAATATTACATCTTAAGTTAATTGAACGTCCGGGTTCGTCGTTAAAATACCTAAACCGATTCATGTAATCCCGATACCTTTCGTTTAATAAATTAATCACTGATAGGCCTACATTAACTTTTTGCTTGCCAAAGATCAGATCAGTGTTAAAATCCAAATTCACTAAATTATAAGCAGCAGGTGATGGAAGATAGTCAGGAATATTTTGGGGTATCCTTGTCTGTTGCATAATATGCAATAAATGCAAATCAATAGATGCTTCTTTTAAAAGAGCTGTGTTAAAGGTATACCTTATATTCCCCTCTACTCTATTAGAAGGCATTTGTATCAACCAGTCATTAGTCTTACGATCTGTTGCCCACAAAAAAGCAGTCTTAGCTCCAGTAGAAAAATGCGCATTGATGTTCTTTTGCATACTAAAATCTAGCCCTCTTAAAATTGCGTTGGTTTGGATAAACTTAAAAGTTGGATATGCCCCCCGTAAGGTTAAAGTAGCAGGGGTGGATGGATTCATATTAATAAAATCATTGATGATATTATTATACAAGGTTAGGTCTACCTGCCAGCTTGAATCCAATTGGTATTTTAATTGACTTGAAAAATTAAGTGCTTTCTCACTTTTTAAATTCGGGTCACCAATTTCAAAACTAGCAGTGCCATGGTGTAAGCCATTTATATACAATTCATTCACTTGTGGGGCACGCCAAGCAAAAGCACTATTAATCAACCACCTTAAATTTGGAGTGATTTTATAAGTTGCGCCGACTGTGCCCGATGGGTTACCAAAAGTTCTCTTAGAAGAACTAAAGGCATCATTGTTGTTTCTGAATATTGTTTGGGTTCTAAAATCATACCTTACACCGCCATCTAACACCCAATTATGTATGCTGAGCGCTTGCGTTGCATACAATGCAATATTTTGTGCTCTAAAGTTGGGGATAAAGAACCTACTTCCAGTCCATACATTCTCCTGTATCATTGCATTTATACCAAAACTGTACTGACCTCTTTTTGTATTTACAGATTCATAGTTAAGATCAACTAGAGTAGTCGTAATATTTAAGTCAAGTTCAGGACGTGGACTTAATAAAGCCCTGTCATATTCTTTTCTTGAATTACTTTGATAAGAAACAATCAGATTCAACTTATGGTCATTAGGCAACCAATACTGTGATTTTGATTTTGCAGTATAATGTTGCACCGATTGTCTTGGTCTTACAATATCATAACTAAATTGATCTATATTTTGAGTTGGTTTACTACTTTGAATCGCATTTTGAAGGTCTGTTAAATTGCCTATATGCGCACCCATGAAAATACCTAAGCTGGTTTGAAAGCTACTGAAAAACAACTCTGTATTAAATCTATTTTTTCTAAGACCTACTGTTGCTGAATAATTAAATTCTTCTAAGCCCGTGTTGTATAGCCAATAATCAGGTGTTCTTGCATTACCCCCTTTTTTATAAGTTGCTTGAACACGATAACTTAGTTCAGGTAAGTTTAATGGGCTTGCTTCGTACATGCCATTGAAAACATATTGTCTATTATTAGAAAAATAAGTAGAATTGAATTCAGCATTTTTACCGGTTTGTTTTGGTAGGGGCTTGGGCTCTATTAATACAGCACCCGCAATAGCATCGCTTCCATACCTTAATGCGCCTGCTCCTTTTAATACAGTGAATTTATCTGCAATAAATGGATCTATTTCTGGCGCATGATCCGTACCCCATTGTTGGCTCTCTAACCTCACACCATTATTAACAAGTAAAATTCTTTGGCTATGTAGCCCATGGATAACTGGTTTAAAAATTGTACTTCCAGTTTGTAATACCGCTACACCATTCACATTTTTTAATATTTCTCCTAAAGACTGCCCCCTAGTTGCATCTATAATTTTATTACTTAACTCTTCTTTAATCGTATTCAACAGTATGTCTTTTTTTGCACTTACACTTACGGTTTCCAATTCATTGAAAGAATGAGGTAGTCTAAAATTCTTAATTATATTTCTTTGTATTTGTGTTTTTAGTGAAATGCTGTCACAACTGATATGGTTCACCACCAATGTATAATTACCTGCACAAAGGTTATAAAAATGATAATGCCCTTCGAGATCCGTTATGAACTTTAAACCTAGTTCTCGAATTTCAACTACAGCTCTATCCAATGGTGCATTATTAGACGCGTCTACAACAACGCCCGACAAAAAAATTTTACATTTTTGTGGTTGTGCAAAGGATGTTGACAATACCATTATAAACAATAAAGACAGAAAGCATTTTTGTGCATTCAAAATAATTCAATTTGATTTTTAAAAGACCCCGGTAAACTTTAAGAGAAAATAAAATTAACAAGTAGGGGGTCCCCTTGAATCGGAAATAATTGAAATTTTTTTGATTCCCGATATTATTACAGCACCGCGTTTTGTATTAGTAAAAATTGGTGCTGGTATAATTATAGTAAAATCATACTCTGTGAAAGGGGTAGTCGCTACTTGAAAATCGAATGTGCAATGAAGGTCTGCTTTTTCAATTTGCTCAATTGGCAAATCCTTGTGCACCGAACAACTTGTTGGATCAATATGTTTTGCTACTGAATCATGGATTGACTTTTGGGGCGTTATACTAAATGCAAAAACCACCAGCATCACTAGCGCGATAATCTTCCGTATGGTTTTTTGGTATAACATTAATATCAATTAACTTGAATGTAAAGTTACGTTAAAAATAGTTGAATACTTAATAAATAGGCTCTCCAATAGGGTGTTCTGCTTTAAAGGGCTGGCCGATTAGTTTAGTGATGGTAGCGGCTAATTGCTTTTGAAATAATTGTTGGTCCTTGGTTTGTTCGCCTAATGGTCCTATTTTTTTAACATCAGGTCCTAATAAAGCAAACCAGATACTTGAAGCACCTGGCACTTTTGCACCATGACTTGTCCAACCGTCTACAAAACCACGACCATGATCGGTCGTAATTAATATATAAGTATTTTCCTTATAACCTGGTGTTGATTGTGCCCAATTCCAGATTTCTTTAATCCATGCATCCACTTTATTTGCAGCATCTAAATAATGATTGTAGGATCCATCATGCGCCCACTCATCTGTTTCACCAAAACTAATAAACATCGCTTTTGGTTTTTTTGTATTTAAATAATGCATTGCTTGATAATAAGTATATACATCCAGGCATTCTGTTTCACGCCATGGCTGGTAGGAATCACGGAGCATGTTGGATAGTAAAATAGATTTATCATCTTTTAATATAGACGAGATAGGTTCGCTACTATTAATCACAGGGAAGCCAGAAACTTTTTCATTTAAGATACGATCAAATGCATTCCATGCAGCAAAGGCGGCAATTTTATTTTTATAGGGTTCTTGTTTGTTTAAATAAGTAAATAAGTTACTATTCGGATTAGGTGGATAGTCATTGCTTTGTATAGCTGTATCAAAATACCCCGTTAATATTTCATTATAACCAGGATAGGAAAACCATTGGTCGTTGGCTACATCTACTTTATTATTTTTTTGTCGATTACCATAAATCTGTCCTTGTTTAGCAATGATGTTCCAAAAAAATGGCATTAATTTTTCACGACGCACCTCTGGAGTTGTACCACCATATTTATTAAATAAATAATTGCTATCCCCACGATGAAACTTTTTTTGATTTACGATATCATCTTGCATGCCATTAAAAAGTTCCTGCCATCTTAAACCATCTGTGGTAATAATAAATAAATTAGGTGCCTCTTTTGTTGCATTTTTGTTTTGTGCATTTATTTGTAATGCAGCAAAACATACCATCATCATTATCAAAGGAATTCGCTTCATATTATTTATTTTGTTTATATATATTTTGAAATTAATCAGCTTAAAATTAAGAAAGTTTCATTGTTTCGGATGTGATGTTATTATAAAGAAATTTGGTTGGAATAGATATATAGTTTACTTTTAATGTTCAAACATTGAAATAAAACAAACTATGAAATTAATAGAAGCTTTAGAATGGCGTTATGCTGTTAAAAAAATGAACGGGAATAAGATTCCTGCGGACAAATTAAATACCATTATCGATGCAACTCGTTTGGCACCAA
>SHWT01000123.1 GCA_009693715.1 Chitinophagaceae bacterium | reverse complement strand
TATCATACCCTTACTTTGATTTATGATATTGCGCTAATGGATGAACCAATCGAATTTGCAAATAATTTAATTGAAAAATTTGCAACGCAAAGAAAAACTGAAATAGCAACTACAGCGGTAAATAAAATCATAGAAGTCCCTGTTTGTTATGATAAAAATTTTGGCATTGACTTAACAAGGATGTCAACAATATTAAATTATCAAGGATATAAAACAGCAGGTACTGCTGTTGTACTTTCAACAGCCTACCCTTTTTATGGAATTTTCCTAGGAATTGCGCATGCATTGTTGAGTTCTAATTCAGATATAAAAGATGAAAATTTAGGATATCCCAACTTAAATTTAATGGAAAATGAACAATACGCTAAAGGCTATAAACAAAAAGCAAAACAAATTAAACGTAAAAAAGTAATTACTAATTATGTTTCAGGAATAGCAATTCAGGCTGGTATTTTAGTAATAGCTTTAATATTTTATGTGTCTGCGAGCAAGTAAAATAAGCATATTAAAAACAGTTTTCATAAAATTAGTGTTAGTAATAGCCGTATTTAAAAATGAGGTTGCAGTTTTGTAATTACTTTTTTACCTACCTGCTCTCCTAACCAAATTCCTTGTTCAATACCATCTCGGAAATGAATCCCTCCATATAGACGAGATAAAGAAGCTTCCCTAGCAGCTTGATGAAAGGATTGAAATTTTCGTATTGGAAGTCCAAAAAGAGTTTCTGTATCATCAACAAAGGATTCATGTTCTCCAAAATATTGTGTTAATATTAAAGCGGCAGTAGAAGAGACTACACTATGGCCAGAAACATATTCAGGAAATGGTGGAGTTTGCAATAAAGGGGACCACCTTGGATTGATTAATTTTTGAATTGCAGTCTCAGGTCGAATTCTTTGAGACCGGTATTTTTCGTCCCAACAGGCAATAAAAGAATCTGCAATGCCAATCCCTACTAAGGAATGAATTTCTAAGGTTTTTGCTAGTGATAAATTATTTTGAAGGGCGACAATTCCAGTAATACCTATCCAATGTCCACCGGGAGATATTTTTTTGGTGCCAAATTCAACATGTCCAATTTGGGTTACAATGAAGGGGTTGCAATCCCAAAAGGAAGCAATTGCAATTTGTTCTTTATTTTTTTTATTGACAAAATCATACACTTCCTCCATTTGTTGATAAAAAGAAGATTGTTTAGAAGTATCATACAACGCCGGAGGAATTACTTTAAACGATTGTGCAGAGTCAATCACAAAAGTTCGTAATTTATTCCAATGTGGCTCAAGGGCTTGCATAAAAGCAGGGGCAGTAGGTTGCCAAAAACCGAGGTCTTTTTTGGGAGTGTACCTAGGTAAATTATTCAGTTTGGTAAAGCCGTCTTTTCGAACATAAAGTATAAAATTATTCAAATAATTATTGACTAGCTCTAAGGTTATGTTAAAAATAAATTGATCCCCTTCATTTGCAAAAATATTTTTTATAGAATCTATTTCTTTTTTTATTAAATACCCAGATGGTAATAAAATTTCAGAACAACGATATACCATTAAAATACTTGCTAAGTTTTTATCAGCTTTTTTACTTAAAAAATCGGCAATAACTATTGTTGGAAATTCATTTAGAACAGTCTGGTAACTTGAATACTCTTTTTGATTTACAGTGTGGTATATTTCATAAGCCGCTATGGTAATATACGCATAATACCTGCTAGCGGCTACCGGAGAAGTGACATCATTAACCATAATATTAGTGGCTTTTTGTAAAGCCAAAATATAGTCCTTAGAGCCAATTATATTCTTTGCAGATAGTCTTGTATTACTTGATAAAAAAAGTAAACAAATTAATATTATTTTTATAAAATACATATTTTAATAAGTATATAATAAGGGGCTACTATTATTGATACCAATTAGTAGCATAGACTGCTTATTTTTATTTTTAATCTTAATTACATCTCTTACGCAGCCCTTGATAGACCACCCCAGATGGTCTTGACTTGCAGCAGTAAAATTACCTTTACCATCGCCCCATAATAGGGTGCCATAATTAGCATCCATTTTACCTATCTTAATTCTTACCTGTTCAATATTACCTCCCAAAAATATGTCCGTAAATCCATCTTTATTAAAGTCATCAGAAATAATAGCATGTATTGGTGCAAAATTAGCTTCTATAGGGAGTGTTTTTGTATGCAATACCCCTGCTTTATTTTCAAACCAAGTGGTTGCCATGTAATTTGCCTTTAGAACATTTGAATTGTCTAATTGTTCTTTTGTAAAAATATCTTTCATACCAGCATTAGCATAAGCGTCATAGGTAGGAAATTTCTGTCTTAAAAAGGTCATTTGGTCAGTAATCTCATCTCTTGAGGGCATAGGATATTCCTTATCTTGAATAAAATAGGTTAGAATAGGATCTAGGTAACCATTTTTATCAAAATCACTGTAGTAAAGGCTTGCAGGCTTTTCCTTATTTCCTTTAATTTGAGCATTTAACCCCCAATTTCCTGCTACAAGATCTTGGTCTCCATCATTATCAAGATCTACCAAGTGTAGTTTATTCCACCAGCCAAATAAACTGTCTTTGAATACTTGTTCTGTGGTTTCTATCATTCCCTTTGCTGTAAATTGAAATGCTCTTAAATTAGACCATTCAGCCGCTACTAGTAATTCCCACTGGCCATCTTTATTAATGTCTACCCATAGGGCATCTGTGACCATTCCAAGCGCATTCAATAATCCATTATTTATAATTGAATCTTGATAAAATTTACCTTTACCATCATTGACCAAAAGCATACTTTTTTCAGATAAGGGATATTTTCCTGGAAAAACTCTTGTACCAATAAATAAATCAAGGTCGCCATCCGAATCAAAATCTAAAGGTAGCACGATTGAACCCGATAAAGCTTCTTTGGGAATTAAGTCCGTTCTTTTTGTAAAAAATCCATCCTTATTTAAATACAAGCAATCTTGTAAAAGTAATTCTTCCCCCTCTAATGCATATCCTCCACTTACAATATATAAATCTTGATCGCCATCCGAATCGGCATCAAAAAATACTGCGTCTGTTTCTTCATGTTCTATATCTTCTTTAGCTGAAAATTTAGCATATTTGAAAAAATCACCAGAGGCCACTTGCACAAAAATTCCACCTTCTTGCCCTCTCGCTCCCGTAATATAAACGTCGGTAATTTGGTCATTATTAATGTCTGCAATAGTTATTTTAGGACCCGAATAAGAAAGCATATTAGGAATAAGGGGTTGAATTTTGAAATCATTGACTAAATCTTCTTGGTGAATAAAGGGAATATTTTGTGTAGGTTTGGTAAAAACAGTAGTTTTTTGAATAAACTGTAAAGGTTTTTTAGAAGCTTCTACTTCGTTTAGTATTATTTCTTTATTTAAAAAAAGATTTGCATCATACGTTGTATACTGTCCATCGGGCCAAATTATCTTTAAGGAATCTAAGGAACTTTCGTTAAAATGAAACAACATTGGTGCTTGCATAGCAGATTGAAATCCGTGCACATAAAAGTTTTCTTGGGTATAAATTTTTTTACCTGTATATAAATATAGTTTTGCTCCCACCGTTTGTACATTTTTACCTTTGCCTATAAGTCGAATTTTTAAATAATTTCCTAGTCCTTTATTTTCTATCGTAGTGTTTTTATAAATGGTAGATACTTGATTCAAATTATTGACAATTAGATCTAAGTCGCCATCATTATCAAGATCTGCATAGGCTGCCCCATTTGAAAAGCCAAGCTCATCGATTCCCCAATCTTTAGATCTATCAATAAAACTTAGAGAATCTGTGTTTTCGAAAATATAGTTATGTAAAGGTGTTGATTGAATTGCTTGAAGCATTGAAAACATTTTATCATCTGTTTTCCCTTGATTAAATTTTAATCTTTCATCAGCATAAAATTTCATAAAGTCTCGACTAGTAACGTCTCTGCCATATCCATTGGTAACAAACAAATCTTTGGACCCATCATTGTTAAAATCGGCTAACAAAGCTGACCAGCTCCAGTCTGTATTTGAAACATTTGCTAATTGCCCAATTTCACTAAAAGTGCCATCTCCATTATTTAATTGAAGCATATTGCGCATAATCTGATGATAAAATCCATTATCAAGCATATTGTTGTAGAGCTCATAATTATCAGGCGCATACAATAGTTTTTGTCTACGATTGTCTTCCGGTAACATGTCTAAGGTATAAATATCTGCACGTCCATCGTTATTAATATCTGCAATATCCACACCCATAGAAAAATTAGATAAGTGTCCAAAAGCGCTTCGTAAACTTTCAGTAAAGCTTCCATTTTTATTATTGAGATATAAATAATCTTCTTCAATATAGTCGTTAGAAACATAAATGTCAGGCCACCCATCGTTATTAATATCAGATATATTCAAACCAAGACCATATCCCAATGGGTTAGAAATAATTCCTGCTTTTCTAGAGATATCAATAAATTTATTTCCAATATTTTCATACAATTTATCGCCTGCTTCTGGGTCAACCATTTTTTTTACAAAAGCGGCATCAAAATTCCTAAGATTTTTAATATTGTGATTTAATAAGAACAAATCTAAATCGCCATCATGATCCATGTCAAAAAAAGCAGCATGAGAACTATAGCCTTTATCATCAAGGCCATATTCTTTTGCTCTATCTGTAAAGGTTAAATTTCCATTATTAATAAGTAATTGATTGGCTCTAAGAGAAGAATCTAAGTCACCAGAATAACACACATAAATATCCACAAACCCATCTCCATTCACATCGGCTATGGTTACGCCTGTTTTCCACCCACGTCGTCCACCTGTATTTGATTGACGTGTAATATCTTGGAATTGAAGGCCCCCTTTGTTGAGGTACATTTTATTAGGCACTAAATTACCTGTAAAAAATAAATCTGTGAGTCCATCATTGTTAAAATCGGCTGCTGCTACGCCCCCTCCATTATAAAAATATTCGTAGGTAATAATATTGAGGTCTGGGGTTTCTGTTAATCTATTACTGAATAAAATACCTGATCTATCTGGTGCAACTTTTATAAAAACAGGGTTTTTTTGTGCTTGAATACATAAGGGCAAAGCCCAAACAAAAAGGAAGCAAAAAATATTTTTCATTATGTATAAGTAGTAATCTAAATTAATGTATTTAATGAACTTCATAAATAACAAAAGGCGCTTATTTTAAGCGCCTTTTGTTATACTATTGATAGGGATTATTTTCCACCATCCCACCACATCTTTGTCATAAACTTGTCGCCACCCATTCTATCAATCGCAATTTTATAATTTGCTGGATTAGAAGAAACCTCAGCTTCCCAATAAATTAATCTTCTTGGTATCTCATTAGCTTCATATCTATTAGGATCATTAGTAGGCTTTAACCCAGGGAATCCTGTTCTTCTCCAATTGCTCCAAGATTCTATATCATTTAAGTAGGTTGCAGCCCAATATTCTTCCCCAATTAATTTTAACTTATTAGCACTTGAAGCAGCAGCAAAACCTCTACCTGCTATATATGTATCAATTTCGGTTGTGGTTTTAGCAAAAGAAGCATCAAAGCCAGTCCAATTTTGAATTGCAGCTTTAACTCCATTATTAAAATGCGTTTCTGCACTTGTTGTTAACCAACCTTTTAAAGCAGCTTCTGCATTCATTAATTCAACTTCACCATAAGTTATTAATATATAGGGATCTTCCCAGTCTAGATATTTTAAATTTAACATTGAAAAAATCCTATTTGCCTGAGTAGATAAAGCTTTGTAAGCAGCAGCACTCTTAGTTGATAAAACGTCCGCAATATTTGCTGATCTATACCCGTTAGGCATACCCTCTTGATCAGCTACGCCTGTTTTCCATGCACTAGAAACATCTAAATCGGGAGACCCAATACCGCCAGAAATTATCATTAAGCGAGGGTCTTTATTTGCTTTCATCCAGTCGATAAAAGTTTTTGAAATCTTACAATCTTTAGAGTATTTATAAGTATTCCAATAACCATCGTTTAACCCATTTCTA
>SHWT01000122.1 GCA_009693715.1 Chitinophagaceae bacterium | reverse complement strand
GCTGGTTTTTTATCCTGCACTTCTCTTATACGAACCAAATGAATAAATCTTTCTTCTAAGGTTTCAACATGGCCAAACATCATCGTAGCACTCGATGTAATATTTAATTGGTGTGCGGCAGCCATCACATCTAACCATTCATCTGCACCACATTTTCCATTAGATACCAATTTACGAACGCGATCTACTAAAATTTCCGCGCCTGCACCTGGGAGTGAATCCATACCTGCAGCGACCAATGCTTTTAAAACATCGGTATGACTCATTTTTTCCAGTTTTGCAATATGTGCAATTTCTGGGGGTCCTAAAGTGTGTAATTTAATGGTTGGGAATTCAGCTTTTATTTGACTAAATATTCCGGTATAAAAAGATAATCCTAATTCTGGATGATGTCCCCCTTGTAATAATAATTGATCTCCACCCCAGGCGAGTGTTTCTTTAATTTTTACACGATAGGTATCCATGTCAGTAATGTATGCTTCTGCATGTCCTGGGATTCTATAAAAATTACAAAACTTACAATTCGCGATACAAACATTGGTGGTATTTAAATTACGATCAATTTGCCAAGTTACTTTTCCATGAGGCACCTGCTTTTTTCTTAATTCATTTGCAATATGACTTAGTTCATTTAGCGGTGCATTTTCAAATAAAAACATACCTTCTTCTTTAGTCAAATGTTCAAAGTTCAAGGCGCGTTGGTACAGTGTTTCTAACTTCATATCCATTCTATTAATGAGCTACAAAGTTACAGTATAAAATAAACGGGTTGTAGTAAAACCCCAATTTTTCCCTATTTATTGCCTTCCTGTTCAACAAAACGGGGTATTAAAATAAAATTCCGGAATAGGTATTAGAAAAGGAACTATTGTACTTATTAAGTAATTTCGTACTCTTTATGATACAATTTGACAACTTCGAACTAGACAATGGCCTAAAAGTTATTGTTCATCAGGATAACAGCACGCCCATGGCAGTGGTGAATGTGCTATACAATGTGGGTGCAAAAGATGAGGACCCGCATAAAACAGGTTTTGCCCATTTATTTGAGCATCTGATGTTTGGCGGAAGTATTCATATTCCTATCTACGATGAACCTTTGCAAAGAGCAGGGGGAGAAAACAATGCCTATACCACCAATGATTTAACCAATTATTATTGTCAAATTCCGGCTGAAAATATTGAGACTGCTTTTTGGTTGGAAAGTGATCGTATGTTGTCGCTTGCTTTTAGCGAAAAAAGCTTGGAAGTGCAACGTAAGGTAGTGTGTGAGGAATTCAAAGAACATTATATCAATAAACCTTATGGGGATGCTTGGCACAAAATGCGCACGCTTGCCTATACCAATCATCCTTATCGCTGGATGACCATTGGGGCTTCGTTGGAACATGTGGAGCAAGCAAAAATGCAAGATGTAAAAGAGTTCTTCTTTAAATTTTATCGTCCCAACAACGCTATATTAGTTGTCACTGGAAATGTGACCACGGAACAAGTAAAGCAATTGGCTGAAAAATGGTTTGGCCCAATCTCTGCCGGCGATGCTTATGAACGAAACTTACCAATGGAACCGGTGCAACAAAAAAGCAGGTTCCAAGATGTACGTGCAGATGTACCCCTAGATATGTTAATGATGACCTGGCATATGGGCGGAAGATTGGATGAAAATTATCACGCAACAGATTTAATGACCGATGTAATTGGTGGCGGTGCCACTTCAAGATTATATGAACAATTAATAAAAGTGAAACAAATATTTTCTTCTATTGATTGTTATCATTTTGGCACCATTGATCCAGGTTTGGTGGTCATTGAAGGGAAGTTGGTCAAAGGAATTACCATGTCGGTTGCTGAAAAAGCAGTGTTGGATGAAATTGAATTAATCAAGAACACCATGATGCCGACCCATGAAGTTCAAAAAGTAATTAATAAAACCGAAAGTTTAATTTGTTTTGAAGATATGAGCATCATGAATAGGGCACATAGCTTGGCTTATTATGAATTATTAGGAGATGCAGGTTTAATGAATCAGGAATTGGAGAAATACCAAAAAGTAACGCCTGAATTAATACAACAAACGGCACAACAAATTTTCCAAGACACCAATCGCAACACTTTATATTATTATAGTAAATCATAAAATCATGGCATTAGATCGACAAATGGCTCCTGTAATCAAAGATGCTATTGATTTTGACATTAAGTTAAAACCCTACCAGCACTTTGTTTTAGACAACCAAGTAGAAGTATATACTTATGAAGGGGGCGCAGAACCAGTGATGCTCATGGATATGGTATTTTTTGCTGGAAACTCCTATGAGGATAAAAACTGGGTAGCAGCTGCTACTAATTTTTTATTAAAAAATGGGACAACGAAAAAAAGTGCGTTTGAAATTAATGAAGCGTTTGAATTTTATGGCGCGCATTTAAGCAGAAACTGTTACAATGAAACGGCAACCATTGCTTTACATTGTTTGACGAAATATTTTAAGGAAGTGATTCCTGTAGTGAGTGAATTAATTTCAGAGGCCAATTTTCCTGAAAAAGAATTACAAATATATCAGCAAAATTTAATTCAACGATTATCACTTAATTTAAAGAAGAGTGATTTTATCGCGAATCGTTTTATTGATGAATATTTATTTGGCATTGATCATCCTTATGGTAAATATGCAATGCAGGAGGATTATAAAAATGTTACTTTAGCCGATTTGACTGCTTTTTATGATACTTATTATAAGCATGGCAAGTGTATTATTTTTATGGCAGGCAAATTCCCAAGCGATATGCAGGAACTCTTAAACAAGCATATTGGTCAGTTGCCATTAAATAAAAAGGTTATCGCAGATGTTACGCATCCTATTGTTTCCGCTGCGCAAAAACAGTACAGCGTAGTGAATGATGCATCATCGGTACAAGGATCTATTCGTATTGCACGACATTTTCCTAATCGCCATCATCCCGATTTTGCACCGACACAGGTATTGAATAATATTTTTGGCGGATTTTTTGGCTCTCGTTTAATGCGCAATATTAGAGAAGATAAAGGCTATACCTATGGCATACATAGTTATATACAGAATCATGTGCAACAATGTGCTTGGATGATAAGCACGGACGCAGGAAAAGATGTTTGCAAACCAACGATTGAAGAAGTGTATAAGGAGATGAAAATTTTAAGAGAAGAATTAGTAAGTGAAGACGAATTAAAATTGGTTAAAAATTATGTGTTGGGTGGATTGTTGGGTGATTTGGATGGACCGTTTCAAATTATCGCCAGATGGAAATCCTATATATTAAACGATTTAACCGATGCCTATTTTTATAATACCATTGATGTTGTGAAATCTATTCAGCCCGAACAACTAAAATCCTTGGCGGAACAATACCTAAAACCGGAGGATTTTTATGAATTAGTGGTGTATTAATCTACCATTTATCATTTTCTAGGAACGCTTAACCATTTTATTATTTTGTAATTAATTGATTATCATGTATTTAATACTTTATTTTGATTTATTATAGTACTATGTATTGCATAGTACTATAAAATTATATAGTTTTGTGGTTCAAACAGAAAGTTATGGATATTCAAAACACACAAAGTCAAATGCGCAAGGGCGTTTTGGAGTTTTGCATATTGTCCATCATTCAACAAGGCGAGGTTTATCCGAGTGATATTGTTGAGAAAATGAAACAGGCCAATTTGCATATACTTGAAGGAACCTTGTACCCATTATTGACGCGTTTAAAAAATGCAGGATTATTAAATTATCGTTGGGTGGAAAGTGTCACAGGTCCGCCAAGAAAATATTTTGTGATGACCGAGGAAGGCAAAGCTGCATTTGCTATTTTATTAAATACCTGGAATGAAATGGCAGGTTCTGTACAAGCACTCATTCAAAAAAACGACACCATTACTTCATCAGAACCTAACCAAGTTTCTTAAATTATAATACTATGAACAAAGTAATCAATATCAATTTTCAAGGTCGTGTACTTCCTATTGAGGAGTTGGCCTATGATTTATTAAAACAATACATCGATAGTTTGCGTACTTATTTTGTAAACGAAGAAGGATGCGATGAAATCATCAATGATATCGAATGTAGAATTGCAGAATTATGTGATGAGCGTTTAAAAAAAGGAACCCCTTGTATTACACAAGAGGATATGAATTTAATTATTACCAGTATTGGCCGTCCTGCTGACTTTGAAGCACAGGATGGTTTTGAACAGTCGACTGCTTCTAGTGCGAATAGTGCAAACGATGGTCGCCAACAAAATGGAAATCAAAATACTACTAATAATACGAACTCAAATTTTTACAGAAATGGCAATATTCCTAAAAGATTATACCGCGATGAGCAAAACAAAGTATTGGGTGGTGTTTCTAGTGGTATCGCGAATTACTTTGTCATAGAGCCTTGGATAGTGCGAATTCTTTGGTTCTTTTTAATTGGCTTAAATATACTAGTCTATATAATTTTATGGATTGCAGTCCCTAGTTCTTCCGTAAAAGAAGTAGGCGGTGTTCGTAAGCGTTTATTTAGAGATATTGATAATAAAATTATAGGGGGCGTTTGCGCTGGTCTATCTAAATATTTTGGATTAAGGGTAGGTATTATCCGCGTATTGTTTTTGATTCCGTTTATACGTTTCATTATCAATTTTAGACATATCCATTTATTTCAATTTTGGGATTTTCCTGATTTCCCTAATTTCTTAGATATCACTTTTAGTCCCGGTGCAGTATTTATATATATTGTTTTGTGGTTGGTATTGCCAGAAGCTAAATCAAGTGCGGATAAATTAGAAATGGTGGGCGAAAAAGTGGATTTGAATAGTATTAAAAATACGATTCAAAATGATATGGAAGGTTTTAGCAAGCGCGCACAAAATTGGGGAAGTCAATTTTCTAAAAAATCAAGAACTGAAAGTGGAGAACAGAAAGCCGAGGATCGGAATGAAGGTCGCGATGAGCCTAGTAATGGGGCTCATGAAAATTCTTCCAATACGGTATATAGAGAAAACAAAGGCTGTCTTCATTTTATAGGTAGGGCCATCACAATTTCCATTAAAGTATTTGTTTATTTTGTTTTAGCGATTGTAGGTATTTCATTATTTGCAGCATTGTTTGGGATTGGCGCTGCAGTTACAGCATTATATCCTTTAAAAAAGTTTGTATTGGAAGATGGTGCGCAAAGTTGGTCAGCTTTTGGAACAATTGTATTATTTATATGGGTACCTATTATTGGTATTGTAACTGCGATTATTCGAAAAATTGCAGGATTTAAAAAGACCAATGTTTGGATACGATCTAGCTTTTGGGCCTTATGGATTGTTGGATGGGTAATGCTATTTTATTTTAGAAGTAGCGTAGGAAATAGCTTTACCAAACATAATAAACCTGTTGAACAAGCTATTGCTTTAACCAATCCAGCTATTAATTATTTAGAAGTAACGGCAACACCAAAAATGAAATACTATGAAGATAATTGGTTTAAAATTTCAGAATTCGTTGACTATGGTGATGAGGATACCATTTTTGTAAGAAATCTTAGGATTAGAATTGTGCAATCAACCACAGATAGTTTTCAAGTGAAGGTGGTGAAATTAAGCAATGGTAAAACAGTAGCTGAAGCCAATGACTTAGCGAATAAAATTAATTTTGACCTTACGCAACAGGACAGCATCATTTATCTAGACAAAGGAATCGGCATCAATGCAAAAGACAAATTCAGAAATCAACATGCAATTATGACCATATCGGTGCCCATTGGTAAGCGAATAAAAATTTCGAATAAAGGATGGTCTCAAACCAATATTAATATCAACCATCGTGGCATGCGTACTGAAACCATTGACCGAATCAGCTCAGATGATGATTGGTACAACGAATGGGATAATGAATCTTTCAGTTATGATCGTGGCGTAACTTATGTAATGACAAGCACAGGTTTGGAAAAAATTGGTCGCGCAGATATTGAAGACAAAGAAGATGATAAAGTTGAAATGTCAGATATTGAAAATCAGTTAAACGAATTAAAATTAGCGCGAGAGCGACTTGAAGGGGATTTAAAAAAGTCAAGAGAACAAAAGATAAAAGA
>SHWT01000121.1 GCA_009693715.1 Chitinophagaceae bacterium | reverse complement strand
TGTAATTTAAACGCACTACTGATAAACTCCCCACAATCCCAAAAACTGCTTGCAGCCTCCGAGGTCATGATGTATACTGTACATGCAATTAAAGTAACCAACCAGCCCGTCCAATTATTAATTTTTTTGAAGTCCATTTTTGACCATTTAGTAGTTGCAAACTTAATTGAATCTAGCCAAAATGGGAAATTAATACCCGGTTTAAGTAATTTTTAAGATTTTAAGTTTCCCCCAAGGTTTTTTACCTTTGTGGCCCATGAGCAAACAACAAACGGTCGCATTTCACACCTTAGGCTGCAAATTGAATTTTTCAGAAACCTCCACCTTGTCCCGACAATTGGAACAAAATGGTTTTGAAAAGAAGGATTTTGCGGAGAAAGCAGATGTGTATGTTATTAATACTTGCTCAGTTACGGAAAACGCAGATAAGGAATGTCGCCAATTGGTGCGTCGTATCCAACGCAGATACCCAGAAAGCTTTGTGGTCATCACAGGCTGCTATGCACAATTAAAACCACAGGAAATAGCTTCCATACCGGGGGTTGATTTAGTATTGGGTGCTGCAGAAAAATTTAACTTAATTAAACACCTCGCCAATTTAACCAAGGGCGATACTGCAAAAATTTGTAGCTGCGAAATTGATGACGTTTCCGACTTTCATAGTTCTTTTTCAGTAAATGATCGGACGCGTACCTTTTTAAAAGTACAGGACGGTTGTGATTATAGTTGTACATTTTGCACCATCCCATTAGCCCGTGGGAAAAGCCGAAGTAATAACATTGAAAAGGTAGTGCAACAGGCAAATGAATTAGCAAGTAATAATGTAAAAGAAATTGTTTTAACGGGTATTAATTTGGGTGACTTCGGAAAAGGTCAAACCGGTGGCAAAAAACACGATGAAAGTTTTTTTGATTTAGTAAAAGCGCTGGACCAAGAAACCAATATTCCGAGATACCGTATTTCCTCCATTGAACCCAATTTAATCACGAATGAAATAATAGATTGGGTGGCGAATAGCGATCAGTTCATGCCGCATTTTCATATCCCTTTACAAAGTGGATCAGATGCTGTTTTAAAATTAATGCAGCGCAGGTACACCCGAGATTTATATCTAGAGCGCGTGCAACATATCAAAAAAATAATGCCGCATGCATGTATTGGCGTTGACGTAATTGTTGGATCACCTGGGGAAACAGAAGATTATTTTAAAGAAAGCTTAGATTTCATACATGCACTTGATATTTCCTATTTGCATGTATTCACTTACTCCGAACGATCTGCCACCAAGGCTTTGACCATTAAGCCGGTCGTCCCTATTCCCATTAGACAGGAGCGAAATAAAATTTTAAGGAATTTATCCTACCAAAAATTACAATATTTTACGGCACAGCATTTGGGTGAAACCAGAAAAGTTTTATTTGAGTCACCAAAGGCTACAAAAGAAAATCCCAACCAATTAATGCTGGAAGGATATACTGATAATTATATTCGTATTGAAACTCCTTACCGCGCAGAATGGAGCAATCAATTAGTGGACTGGACCTTGAGTTAAAGCTGACGAACAATACCTGAATTACAATTTTATTAAAATAGTAATTTTTATACAACTGATATTTCAGCTAATTTAAATTCCACCATCATCATCATATTAATGCTTTGTAATTGCACAAACACTGTTTTTTTACCCGATCGAATCACTTCCCCTTTTTGACCCATAAATAAGCCCTGATTAATAGAAACTTTGGTTTGCGCTGGCAAATTAGTCATATTCACCACTTGAATTGTGGCATTGGCAAGACCTAAATATTTTCTGATGGTTTCAATTTCATTGTCCCTAATAATGGCTGGCTTTTTTTCAAAATATAAAAAATTAACAACCCCAATGGTGCCTAATACTTTACTGTGATCTTCCTTATCTATTTTTACAAAAACATAAGATCTAAATAAAGGTTCTTCAATGATTTTTTTTCGATCCGACCACTGCCTTTCTTTTTTTTGAACAGGGCACCAGCTTTCTATATTCGCTTTCAATAACAAGCCATCCACCTTTTTCTCCCATTTTGACTTAGTATAAATAACATGCCATCTTTTCACTTTATCCAATGCTTCCACTTTCATAGTTCACTTTTAAATTAATTCGTTTTTTTCGCTACCCAGTTTTGTGCAAAAAAATCACCTAACAATTTACTTGCTTCATTAATCTGCGCATCCTTTGCAATTACCTTAAGCCAAGCTTGGTAACGATCCTGTTTGGTTTTGTCTGGATTATTATAAAACTTATTATAATCCGCTTTTAGGGCAGTTACCTGCATGCTATCTTTCAATTTTAAGCGATTGTCATTTTGGATCATTGTGCTTTGTAATTGCTTACGGAAAGCAATATACTTATCCAATTTTAAATGTACTGGACGATCCATCTGGGTTGAAACCCAGGCAAGCGTCTTTTTGAACGCAATCATGGAGGTATCTTTTGCAATTTTGTCATTGGCTTTTGCTGCAATTGCTGCAATAGCGGAATTATTTGGCCAAACTTGAAATTTAGCACGCTCCATTTCATCCCAAGGCAAGGATGATTCATTGTCTTTTTCACGATACTTTAAAAACTCATATTCATCAGGCAATATCACATCCGGCACTACCCCTTTGCGTTGTGTAGAACTACCAGTCACTCTGTAAAATTTTTGGAAGGTCAATTTTACAGCACCATATTCTGTCTGAATACCCAAATCATCTAAAGGTTTTCCAAAAGGAACATTTCTTTGTACCGTACCCTTCCCATAAGTGGAAGTACTTCCCATAATAATTCCTCGCTTATAATCTTGAATCGCGCCTGCAAAAATTTCACTTGCTGATGCACTAAATTCATTCACCATCACCACTAACGGACCGTTATAAATGGTCCCTGGCACTTCGTCCGCTAAGGTTTGCGACCTGCCTTCCTTATTTCTGATTTGAACCATTGGTCCTTGATCAATAAATAAACCTGCCATTTGGACTACTTCATATAATGATCCGCCACCATTGTATCTAACATCAATGGCGATCCCTTTTACTTTCTCCGCCTTCAATTTTTCAATTTCCTTTGCAACATCTCTTGCACATCTTGCACCATCTTCGCGCTCAAAATCGGCATAAAAATCAGGCAATAAAATATAACCGTATTTATCAGCGCCTTTTTGAATGATGGCACTACGTGCGAAACCCTCATCTAATACAATTTTTTCACGCTTCAAGGCAACTATCTTATAAGATCCATCAGGCTTGCGGATTGTTAATCGAACTTCCGTACCTAAATTCCCCCTGATTAATTTTACT
This sequence comes from Chitinophagaceae bacterium, assembly GCA_009693715.1. GTDB lineage: Bacteria > Bacteroidota > Bacteroidia > Chitinophagales > Chitinophagaceae > Sediminibacterium. Next base: position 2,855 of record SHWT01000121.1, on the reverse strand, counting down.
GCATCTGTAGTTTCATATCCAGTTACATCCACTGGCTCCTCTGCTCCCTGCGCTACCTTAACGATTACATCGTTCATCACCAGCTGTCCTGACTTCCAAGCTGCACCACCCGGCTGAATACTTGCAATTTTAATACCATTGTCATCCTGGGTTAATTGCGCGCCAATGCCATAAAAAGTACCACTCATTTGTTCTGTAAATGAGCGCTTTTCGACAGGCGCCATATAGTCGGTATGTGGATCCATTAAACCTGTAATGGTATTTAAAAAAAGCTCGAATCTTTTTTCTTTGTCAAATGTTTTTTCTAAACGTTCGAATCTTTTTAAATATTCTTTCTTTACAGAAGCACGTGCTTCTCTTTCCAAAGTTGAATCGGCTTTAACAACAAATTTTTCTTTTGTTTTATTTTTTTCACGCTCCTCTGTTAAATTAACAAACCTATCCAATGCTTTATACTTTAATATCTGATGCCAATAAGTATATCTTTCATTTTCATTCGCTGGCGCTGATTTCACATCAACATCCAATAAAACAGAATCATCAATGTTAAAATCAAAAGGTGATTGTACAACTTTTTCAAAAATTTTGCGTGCTTCCACTAACCTCTTTTCATAAATCACACTTGATGCCGGTTCAAATAAAATAGGCTCCCCATGAATTTCATCATCTAATTTTGTTTCATACACACGAAGTGCATTAATATCCGATTGTAAGAAAATATTTTTCTCCGGATCCAAGGCTTTTAAATATTCCTTAAAAACATCTTTAGAAAAATCATCATCAATTTTACGCGGACTATAATGCTCCGTTTCTAACAAATGTCCAATGGTAGATAGTAATTTACGATGACGGATTTCAGGCGACTCCCCGTTTTGTTTTTCAGTTGTTTTAAACGCAAAAAAAACTGCGCCAATAATGATCACTGCTGTGAATACCTTCCACTTATTTTGCTTTATGTATGTCATAATGTTTCGCATCTATATTTTCAAAAATAGCATAAAATGAGTTTGTATGTGTTTAATTTGAATAAAGGCCTCGTTTTTATGATAAAATTATAAAAACAGGAAAACTAATTTTATTCGTCCTTAAAATTACCTTATTTTTGCCCCCCAAATGGAGGGCGTAGCTCAGTAGGTTAGAGCGACAGTTTGTGGCACTGTAGGCCGTGGGTTCGAGACCCATCGTTCTCCCCCTTTTTAATCCTATTCTTACCAAACAACTTGTTAAGAATAGGATTTCTTTTAAAAATAGCCTTTATGGAAACATTTTTGATCCCCATGCTGACTGGCTTATTTGGCTGGATGCTCATTTGGTTATTGGCAAAAAGCCTTTTTTTCCCAACCAAAGCAATCCAAATTGGTGGTTTTTCATGGGAATCCAATTTAGCTCGCTTAATCAATCAATTTCCTGTTGAACTGCTTATTCCCAAGGAAGCGGATAGTGCAGCTAGTTTTAAAGCAATGCAGCCATTAATGGAAGAAAAACTAGATTTCTTCTTTAATCATACGATTAAAGACAAGTTACCCATGATGTCCATGTTTATTGGTGATAAAACGGTAGCCCAACTTAAAGCGGTTTTTTTAGAAGAACTGGCCAGTATCTTCCCTCAGATGATTGGTCAACTTACTCAAAATGCTACAATGAATATGTCAAAATCATTGGCAGTTAAATTGTCCGACACCATTGCCCCCATAATAATGAAAGCGATAAAACCAATGCAATGGGCTGCTTTTATCCTAGGAATCTGTTGGGGAGGAATAATGGTATTCCTCCTACACTCATTTTAAAATATTCCACAAAACCCTATCTTAATTTATTGCCGCTCATAACATCTGAATGCCACCCTTAGATATTATGCCTGATATTTGCAAAATAAAATAAACTAAAAGGCCCAATACACATCCTATACGTATGAAACAAAAAATTATAATTGCATTTCTTTTCTTTTTTACCCATTTAGTGAGCTTCGCACAAAGGCCAACCGATTTGGCGCCAAAAGCGGCTGCAGGAAATATGAACATGGGAAGATATTATGGAAAAATAGTGGATGCAAATAAAAAAGGTATTGACGGCGCAACACTTCAAATTAAAGGAACCAAGTATGACCCTGTTACCAAAAAAACAAGTGAAACTATTTTAGGTACCCAATTGAGTGCTTCCAATGGCGATTTTAGTTTTGAAAATTTACCAGTGATGGGTAATTTAAAATTAGTTATCTCCGCTATAGGATTTAAAAAAATAGAAAATACTTTAAGCTTTAATATTAAAATGGGTGGTGGACAAAGTATGCAGCAAATGATGGCGATGGTGGATAAGGATTTAGGTAATATTAAATTGGAAGAAGATCCAACCGATTTAAAAAGTGTCACTGTAACTAGTACCGCACGACCTCAATTTGAAATGGGCATTGATCGTAAAATATTTAATGTAGATAAAAATATTGTCAGTAGTGGTCAGACTGCGGTGGAAGTAATGAAAAATATTCCTAATTTAAATGTAGATATTGACGGTAATGTTACTTTAAGAAACGCGACACCTACTTTATTGATTGACAATCGACCTACCACTTTAACCATGGATCAAATTCCAGCGGATATTATTGATAAAGTAGAAATTATCACTAACCCTTCTGCAAAATATGATGCCTCCGGTGGCAATGCAGGTATATTAAATATTGTATTAAAAAAGAATCGTAAAAATGGATATAATGGTGGGATAAGAACTGGAATAGATATGCGTGGAAAATTTAGTGGCGGTGGTGATTTAAATATTAGAGATAGTAAATTAAACTTTTCATTGAGCGCGAATTCATTTGGTCGTAAATCCATAAGTAATTCAACCAATAACCGACAAAT
>SHWT01000005.1 GCA_009693715.1 Chitinophagaceae bacterium | reverse complement strand
TTTCACCGCCAATCCAGAGGACTATACCAATCGTGGTAGTATTGTAACGCCATTAAAGGACAGAATCGGATCTCAAATTTTAACACACTACCCTAAAAATATCTCGGTTGCTAAAAAAATAACGGAGCAAGAAGCTAGATTAAACGCAGTACAAAAGGAAACCATCTATTTACCTAATCTGGCAAAGGATATTATTGAGCAAATAAGCTTTGAGGCAAGAGAAAGTGAATATATAGATGCTAAAAGTGGTGTGAGTGCAAGGATGACGATTAGCGCTATGGAAAATTTAATGAGTGCTGCCGAAAGAAGGTGTTTAAAAAATGGGTTGAAAAAAACCAGCGTGCGCTTATCTGATTTTATGGGAATCATCCCTGCCATTACAGGTAAAATTGAATTGGTATACGAAGGAGAACAGGAAGGTGCAGAAGTAATTGCTTCCCATTTAATTGAAAAAGCAATTAATACCTTATTTAAAAACCAATTTCCTAAAATTAGTAAAATAGAAAAGCAAAATGAACGTAACGCTTATTCTGATTTATTAGATTGGTTTATTGCAGAAGGTGGATTTGAACTATATGAGGATTTTGATGAAAAGCAGTATAACAAAGTACTTGACGATGTGAAACCATTGGACGCACTTATAAAAAAATATGCGCCAGATACCATTAAGGAAGATGTCTACTTTATGAAAGAGTTTATTCTATGGGCTTTAGTAGAAAACAAAAAGCTAAATAAAGAAAAATTAACTGAAGGCTTCTCCTTTAAAGATATCCTTGGGCATTTGATCAACAAGATGTAAGCTTAGAAATAGGCCTTTTTACGTTTCCACTAGTCGAATTTAATCGAATTGTATTGATATTTTTAATATCTTAATAGTTCAAAATAACCCAACATAGGATTGGTATTATTTTGAACCTTACGATGCTAAAACCAAATGCAATGAACACTATCATTAAAAAAACAATTGCTGTTATATTAATAGCATTTTCTTTTGCCCAATTAAACGCACAAATACCTAAAAAAATAGAGTTGTTATTTTTAGGGCATAATAGCAAACATCATAACTCTGATGTTTTAGCAAGCATTATGTCTAAAGAGTATTTTAAAAAAGGAATTAATATTACTTACACCACGAATATTAATGATTTAAATGAAAAAACGCTAAAGCCTTATGATGGTTTAATACTTTATGCTAATTACGACACCATTAGCGCAAACCATGCCACTGCTTTATTGAATTTTGTAAAAAATGGCAAAGGCTTTATTCCAATTCATTGCGCCTCCTATTGTTTTAGAAACAACCCTGAAGTAGTTGAATTAATTGGCGGTCAATTTAAAGAACATGGCTATGACTCCTTCCCTTCCGTGTTTAAAGATTATAATCATCCATTAATAAAAAACATTACCCCCTTTTATACCAAGGATGAAACCTATACCCACACGCTTTTAAGTAAAAATATTACTGTCCTTACTGAAAGAAAAGACGGCAATAGAAAAGAACCATACACATGGATCCAAAATGTAGGGAAAGGTAAAGTGTTTTATACCGCCTATGGACATGATGAGATCACCTTTAATAATATACAATTTTTAAAATTGGTGGAGAATGGCATTTTATGGGCAGTGAACGACAATGCAATCGCTAGTTTAAAGGCATACTCCATTGCGACCCCTACCTACACAGAGGCTATTATTCCAAATTATGAAAAAAGGAGTCCTGTACCCAAATACCAAGGCGCATTAACCCCAGCACAATCGCAATCATTAATTCAGATCCCTGTTGGATTTGATTTGCAACTTTTTGCATCAGAACCTTTAATCATTAACCCTATTTATATTAACTGGGATGAAAAAGGTCGCTTATGGGCTATTGAAACCGTGGATTATCCCAATGAAGTAAGAGAGAACAAAGAAGGTGGACATGATAAAATTGTAATATTAGAAGATACTGACCATGATGGCAAAGCAGATAAGTCAACCGTATTTGCGGATAAATTAAACATTCCGACCAGCTTTACTTTTTCAGATGGTGGTATTGTTATTGCGCAAGCGCCTTACTTTTTATTTTTAAAAGATACCGATGGAGATGATAAAGCGAATATAAAAGATACCATTTTATCAGGTTGGGGCATTTCAGACACACATGCTGGCCCATCCAACTTAAGATATGGTTTAGACAATAAATTATGGGGAACTGTTGGTTATTCAGGATTTGTCAATGCCAAAGGAAAAGATACCACCGAGTTTAGCATGGGTATTTATAGTTTCAAACCAACTACTAAAAAAGTAAATGACATTGAATTTTTAGGCGGCACTACCAATAACACCTGGGGACTTGGATTTACGGAGGAATTTGATGTATTCGCTTCCACTGCAAACAATACCCATAGTGTATTTTTTGGAGTTCCTAAGCGCGTATTAAAAAACGGGTATGCTGAAAAATTGGGTACTGAAAAAATTGACGCCCATTATGCAATGCACGTGGTGACCAAAAATTTAAGACAGGTGGATGTATTTGGTGGTTTTACAGCAGCAGCTGGACAAAGTATTTATACTGCCAGAAATTATCCATCAGAATTTTGGAATAAAGTAGCATTGGTTTGTGAACCCACTGGAAGATTGATTCATAAAAATTTTATTGAACAAGTGGGGTCTGGATTTAAAGAAAAAGGGGATGGCTGGAATTTAGTAGCTAGCGCTGATGAATGGTTTGGCCCAATACAATCTGAAGTGGGTCCTGATGGTAATGTTTGGATTACAGACTGGTATGACTTTATTATCCAACACAACCCTACCCCTAAAGGCTTTGATAATGGCAAAGGGAATGCGCATATTAATCCATTGCGTGATCATGAACGTGGTCGTATTTATCGTTTGGTCTATAAGGATGGCGCTGTGAATGCCCCCATTAGTTTAGATAAAAATGACAAAGCAGGATTATTAAAAGCATTACGTAACAATAATATGTTTTGGAGAACCACTGCACAGCGTTTATTGGTTGAAAATAAAGACCTATTTGTGGCACCAGATTTAATTAATATCATCAATACGAGCAATGTGGACGCCGCGGGTGTAAATGCCCCTGCGATTCATGCTTTATGGACTTTACATGGTTTAGGTTTATTAAAAAATAATTTAAATGCTATAGCCGCTGCAACAAAAGCATTAAGCAACCCTTCTGGCGGTGTTCGTAAAGCAGCGGTAGAAGTACTTAAAGAATCACCTACCGCATTAAAAGCATACCAAAATGCAAAAGTATTTGAGGATGTAGATTTTAGAGTTCGTCTTGCAGCTGTTATTGCCATTGCCGACATGAAACCATCTACAGAAGCCTATACCATTTTGAATAAAATGTTATTGGTTAAAGAAAATACAGATGATAAGTGGATTAATCTTGCTTTAAGATCAGCAAGAGGGGCACATATAAAAATGAGCAAAGAAAAAAATGCAGTAGCCACTATCATTGACCAAACAATAAATATTTCAGTGATTAAAAACCAAATGAAATATGACTTAACTGAGTTCACTGTAAAAGCAGGCAGTACGATAAAAATTAATTTTATTAATGTGGACTACATGCAACATAACTTGTTAATTTTAAGACCAGGTTCAAAGGATAGAGTCGGTGCTGCAGCTGATAAAATTGCGATGGATCCCAATGGCGCTGAATTAAATTACGTGCCTAAAATGTATGAAGTACTTCACGCTACCCCATTAGTCAATCCACAAAAAACATTTTCAATGACGATCAATGTCCCTGATAATGTTGGCGACTACCCTTATATATGTTCCTTCCCTGGTCATTGGAGAATCATGAATGGGGTAATGAAAGTAATTGCTAAATAAAATAAGTATGAAAAAAATAAATATTGCTATTGTTGGCTTAGGCTTTGGCGCTGAATTTATTCCTATATATCAAAAGCACGCATTGGCAAACATGTATGCCGTTTGTCAAAGAGACGAAGCTAAATTAAATGCCATTGGTGACGCCTTTGGTATTGAAAAAAGATACGCAAACTATGACGAACTATTAAAGGATGCAAATATAGATGCAGTTCACATTAACACACCTATTCAAAGTCATGCGGAACAAACCATCAAGGCATTAAATGCTGGAAAACATGTTGCATGTACTGTACCAATGGCTACTTCAGTGGAAGAATGTCGTTTGATTTGTGAAGCAGTGCAGAAAACTGGCAAAACTTATATGATGATGGAGACCGTCGTGTATAGTCGCGAATATCTTTTTGTAAAAGAAATGTTTGACAAGGGAGAATTAGGAAAAATTCAATTTGTAAGGGCTTCACACCAACAAGAAATGGCCGGATGGCCTGGCTACTGGGAAGGTTTGCCTCCAATGCATTACGCAACACATTGCGTAGGGCCAATTGTTGGCTTGATTGGCAAGGAAGCAAGTCATGTTTCCTGTGTAGGTTCTGGAAGAATTGATGAAAATTTAATTTCAAAATACAACTCCCCTTATGCGGTTGAAAGTTGTCATATACAATTTAGGAATTCAGATGTCGCTGGCGAAGTAACGCGCTCTTTGTTTAATACAGCCAGACAATATATAGAAAGCTTTGATGTTTATGGTTCTAAAAAAAGCTTTGAGTGGTCTCTAGTAGAGCATGAACAACCTGTGATACATACAGGCGAAACCCCTTCGAGAGTAAGCGTTCCGGATTATGCCCATTTATTACCAAAGGAAATACAATCCTTTACCATGCAAGGCGTATATGATTCAGATAGTAACCAACACTTATCCTTTATACAGGGATCAGGTCATGGTGGATCACATCCACATTTGGTGAATGCGTTTTTAAATGCCTTAAATGAAAATCGAGCCCCTTTTCCAAATGCAAAACAATCGGCGAACATTACCTGTGTTGGGATACTAGCACATGAATCAGCGTTGCAAGGTGGCGTAAGATTAGATATGCCTACATTTACCTTTGAATAACCACAAATTAAATATATAAACTACTCATTTGCACTTAATTATAAATAATAAGGTACATTCAAATAAAAGAAAAATAATAAGTCAACACTAATTATGAAATAAATATTTTTTAAACTAGATTTAACTAACCAAAATATTAATAATATGAAAAGCGTATTAGGAATTTTAACCGTTTTAATTTGTTTGTCAAGTATATCAGCGAGCGCACAAGGTGGCGGCGGTGGACAACAATTGGATCCAGCTGCAAGAGCTGCAATGATGAAGGAAAGATATAAAGCATTAGGATGTAATGACGTGCAAGTTGATTCTGTTATGGCAATCACCAATGACATGCGTCCTAAAATGATGGCATTAAGAGATTTAGACCAAGATGCTAGAGCTGAAAAAATGAAAGAAATTAATGACGAAAGAAATAAAAGACTAGAAAAAGCACTTCCTGCTGATATAGCAAAAAAAGTCATTGAAGCCATGTCGCAACAAAGACCAGGCGGCGGTCGTGCTCCTAACCAATAGATTGGTTAATTCACAAAGTTGAATAAGTAGTAATATATTTATTTTAAGCCCAGCTAGTTAATAGCTGGGCTTTTTTATCTTAATACAACTAATAATAGTTAAGGCTAATTTATGATTAGTTGTTTACTTTAAATTCCTTAATGGTACTTGGCAACCATACCTGCATTGCATTATTTCCACGATTACTCCATGCATAATAAGGTATCGCTCTCACCTTCTGCATGATGGAACTTACAGTGAATCCATCATTTGAAATTTGAATACAAGGTAAATTCGCAATCAAACTTACTACTGGCTCATCCAATATTTTAAAATCTTCTGCATTAAAGTCAATTGAAATTGGTGAAATCACATTCCAAGCTTTTCCATTATTATCAGCGCCTTCAATACAATAAACAATCGGCCCTCTTTGTAATGCAATACGATCATTATTAAATTTTAGTTCATTACGCGCAGTGACTTTTTTAATGGTCATAGGTAATTTATATTCAATTACATCATTATCCTTCCATTCATTTTTTACGACCACATACCCGTCTTGTAAATCATATTTGATCGAATTGCCATTCAATAATAATTCTGGCATTTCATTTGTATTTTTGGTAAAATGATATAAATCCCCGGGTGCAGGCGTTCCAGTTACCCAACCAGGCAATCTAAATGCAATGGTTGAAATAATTTTCTTTTTCATATTTAAAATACATTTCACATCCCCCTTCCATGGGTATCCAGTTTGCATGGTCAATTTCATTTCCCCCTTGGGTAAATTAAAACTGGTTTCACTTCCAACAAATAAGTTGACAAATATTTTCTCGTCTTTATATCCGTAAATGTAATTTCCTAAGGAAGCAATCAAACGAGCGATGTTAGAAGGACAACAAGCAGTTCCAAACCACTCCTGCCTACTCTTTTTTCCATTGGATGCCAAAGGATTACCATAAAAGAATTTATCACCGCTTAAGGACAAACCGTCTAATGCAGCATTATACAGGCTGCGCTCTAACACGTCCATATATTCCCCATTACCCGTTAAGCTGTTCATGCGTTGGTTCCAAAAAACCATACCTACCGACGCACAGGTTTCGCAATAGGCTTGTTCATTGGGCAAATCATAGTCCTTGGAAAAACCTTCGTTACTGCCAGCTGATCCTATACCACCAGTAATATACATATTGCGAAAAACCACATCCTCCCATACCGTGCGCATGGCTTTTAAATAATCAGTATCACCCGTTTGCGCAGCCACATCAGCAGCACCAGTATACAAATACATGGCCCTAACTGCATGACCAGTTATTTGCGTTTGTTGTTTCACAGGTTCTTTGTCTTGTGTATATAAAGTATCCTTCCAATCAGACCAAGTATAGCCAACTGCATGTTTTTTACCTCGCTCAGATAATAACCAATCAGCCAAATTCAAGTATTTTTTATCATTGGTAACCCGGTATAATTTTACTAAAGCCAACTCTAATTCTTGGTGCCCAGTTACCCAATTTCTTTTCCCAGGTCCAAATACGGAATCAAAATAGTTTGCCCATTTAATGACTACATCTAAAAACTTTCTTTTCCCTGTTGCATCATAATAAGCTACTGCTGCTTCAATCATATGACCTCCACAATAGTCCTCATGCATACTCATATCAGACCATCTTTTATCTAAGCCTGTTAAAGTATAAAAAGTATTTAAATACCCATCTTGCAATTGGGCACTTGCTATCTTATCAATCCACTCATCGGCTTTTGCCTCTAGCGCTTTGTCCTTATTTGTTTTTATAGAATAGGCCATGGCTTCAATAGCCTTATAAACGTCTGAGTCATCATAGAAAATACCTTCGTGTTTTTCTCCTCTGTTTCGAGCCACTTTTTCAAAATTTCTGATACGCCCTGTTTTTTCCTCTGTTTGATAAATACAAGCCGCTAAAGTTTTGGTAGCGACTAAATCCATTTTAGGTTTCCAAAAAGCATCCGTCACCGTTACTTTTGAAAAATTAATGGGTTCAATTTTAACATGATTACTTTGGGCATTTATTCCAATACACAAAAAACATAAAAATATAAAAATGAATAATTTCATAGGACATAATTTAATATTAAACAAAATGCAACATTTTACAAATAAATATAAACAAAAATTCATACGCTATTTGTTTAATATGATGTATTTATGGAAATAAATCCAAAATGATATGCCATTCTAATAATATACATATATTTGATGAAATAGATTTGTATCAATTGAATTCGAACCGCCCCTTACTGATAATTATATTTGTCCTATACTGTATAGTTACAACAATTGCGCAACCCCCCACTAAAATAGTATACGATTCCGCTTTTTATTTGGCCCACAAAATTAATACCCCCATTAAATTGGATGGTGTAATAGATGAACCCATATGGCAATCGGCACAAAAAGCATCCAATTTTCATCAAAATTCACCTTACGACAGTTTGCCTGCGACAGGAAGATCAGAAGTGATGGTTACCTATGACGATAAATACATTTATGTAGGCGCGAAGGTATATAATACGATAAAGAATCAACCTTATATTACCCCCTCTTTGAAAAGAGATTACAGAGGTGAGTCAAACGACGCATTGGTGATTGAATTAGATACTTATAATGATAGAAATAATGCATACTCATTTGGGATAAATCCCTTTGGTGTATTAAGAGAGGGCTTAGTGTCCAATGGAGGGATGATGGGTGAAGATTTAAATTTAGCGTGGGAAAATAAGTGGAATGGACAATCTAAAATTTATGAAGATTATTGGACATTGGAAATGGCGATACCTTTAACTTCTCTAAGATTTAATAATGGTGCTAAACAATGGTTGGTCAATTTTTACCGAATTGATAGTTATAATGCTGAAAAATCGGGTTGGGCTAAGATTCCAAATCAATACTCATTGACATCCTTGGCATTTTCAAAACCACTTCAATTTGAAATACCTATTCAAAAAAAGGGTGCTAACATTTCAATTATTCCTTACACTTCCCCTAATTTCCAAAAAATAATTGTAGATGGAAAAATTGTAATGAAAAATAGTGTTGCAAATGGTGCTGATATTAAAGTTGGAATAGGATCCTCCTTAAATTTAGACCTTACGATCAATCCTGATTTTTCACAAATAGAAGTTGATAATCAAGTTACCAACTTGGACCGTTTTGAGATTTTTTTTCCTGAAAAAAGGCAATTCTTTTTAGAAAATGGTGACCTATTTTCAAGTTTTGGAATGGAAGGTATTCGCCCTTTTTTCTCAAGGCGGATTGGTGTATCTTATGATAGTTCGACAAAATTAAACATACCCACAAATATAAACGGTGGATTAAGGCTAAGTGGAAAATTAAATGACAAATTAAGGCTAGGATTAATGCATATGCAAACTGCCGAAAATAGCATGATTAATGAACCTCCCACCGCCTATTCTGTTCTTACATTACAGCAAAAAGTATTTACAAGATCGAATTTTGGAGTGATGCTAGTGAATAAACAACCTTCAGCATCTTCTCAATTTAATAGGGTACTTGGCCTTGATTATAATTTAGCATCTAAAGAGAATAAATGGAATGGAAAAATATTTTATCAAAAATCAATAGAAGATTTTAAAACCAAGAATGATCAAGCATTTGGTACTAGCCTAATCTATAATATTAGAAGTTTTGATATAAAGAATGAATTTTCAGTAGTGGAAGATAATTTTAATCCTGAAGTAGGTTTTGTAAAAAGAAAAGGCTATCAAAGAATTTCAAACACGACCAATTGGAAATTTTATTTGACTAATAAAAAAATAGTCAGACATGGTCCAGGCATAGATTACGATTTTATACAAAAACCTGGTAAAGGATTAACCGACTACGACTTAAACTTATTATACTCAGTACACTTTAGAAATTCAATGCTCCTATTTGTGAAATTCAGAAAAGATTACACCTTATTATTATCCGATTTTGATCCAACAAGAACAAATGGATTAAAACTTAAAGCAAATCAATCCTTTCACTACAATTCTGTTTCAGTAACACTTAACACTGATTATCGCAAAAAATTAGCAGCCAAACTTTCTAGTAAATTTGGAGAATACCTTAATGGTCAAAGATTCAACATTGAAGGTGAATTAAGTTATAGGGTCCAACCCATTGGATTGGGGGGATTTATATTCTCCTATAATAAATTAAACTTTCCAAGCCCTTATAAAAGTGCAGAACTTATTTTATTGGGGCCTAAATTTGATATCACTTTTTCAAAAAAATTATTTTTTTCAAGTTTACTTCAATATAATAATCAAATTAATAATGTTAATGTAAATACGCGAATACAATGGCGATTTGCGCCTGCTTCCGATTTATTTATAGTATACACAGACAACTACTACGCTGACTCCTACTTATCGAAAGGAGGCGCGATTGTATTAAAAGCAACTTATTGGTTTAACTTATAAAAGTAAGATAGATGCAATTTTGTATCTTTACCTTATGGATGTAAAAATGGAGCCTTCCTGGAAACAAGCCCTGTCTCATTTATTTGACAAGCCTTATTTTTTGCAAATCGCCACGCATCTAAAAACTGAGCGCGCCACTAAAACTGTGATATATCCTAAAGGCAGTTTGATATTTAATGCCTTTAACCAAACTCCTTATGATAAAGTAAAAGTGGTTATTTTGGGTCAGGATCCTTATCATAATCCCGGTCAAGCGATGGGATTAAGCTTTTCAGTGCCAGAAGGCACAAAACCACCGCCCTCCTTAATGAATATCTACAAAGAACTCAATAAAGATATCGGCTTAGCAATACCTACTACCGGCGATTTAACTAAGTGGGCAAATCAAGGGGTATTACTATTAAATGCTGTAATGACGGTCAGGGAAAATGAGCCTGCTAGTCATGGTAAAATTGGATGGATGGAATTTACCAATGAGGTGATCAAACATTTATCTAACGAAAAAAAAGGAATCGTATTTTTATTGTGGGGAAACTTTGCCCAACAAAAACAGCTATACATTGATGCAGCAAAACATAAAATTTTGAAAGCAGCCCACCCTTCTCCTTTAAGCGCCCACAATGGATTTTTTGGATGCAAGCATTTTAGTTTAACCAATGAATATTTGGTAAAAAACAATATGGACCCTATTGATTGGAAACCTTAAATGATACGTTTTAAAATGAAATTGATTAAAAATATATTCGCACGCATATTAGCCATTTGGGCCTTATTCATTTTTGCTTCAACCATGTTTGTATTTTTTCCGTTTTACTTGGTATGCTTTGTGATTTCAGACCCAAAAAAAACAAGATACCACCGATTTATATCACAAATTTGGATGGGTGTATTTTTATTTTTAGTGGGGGTCACATTTAAAGTCACTGGGAAGTCAATTTTTGACGGCTTGGAAAATGCGATCATTGTATGCAACCACAACAGCATCATTGACATTCCTGTGAGCACCCCATTTTTAGCAAGAGCAAATAAAACAATTGCAAAAAAAAGCTTTGTGTATGTCCCTTTGTTTGGATGGATATATCAATTTGCCTCCGTAATTGTTGATCGGAAAAATAACGAAAACAGACGTAAAAGCTATGAAAAAATGAAACGCGTATTAGATAATGGATTAGATATGCTTATTTATCCTGAAGGCACACGTAACAAAACAAATAACCCATTAAAATCATTTTATGATGGCGCATTTAAATTGTCTGTGGATACGGGGAAACCCATTGTGCCAGTGGTCATTTTAAATACAAAAAGAATATTACCTGCAAAGCCTATTTTAATTTTTAGACCGGGTAAAATTATATTAAATATTCTACCAGCAATTTCGCCAGTAGGTCACAGTACCGAAACCTTAAAGCTTTTAGTATTTAATATTATGGCTGATCATTATGAAAAGAATAATAAGTCATAATATCAATTTCAATATGCTGTTAAGTAGTTATAACAATAATAGTTGAAATAGTAAGCGACTTTTCTAATATGAAGAGGAGGAGAATGTTCTACTTCTATTAATTTTCAAATCCCTGAGTATACCTGATTTGGGATTGACAGAAATACTAAATGACTTATACAATCCTATCGGAGTAACGTTGATGGCTAATTGCCAACAATGCATTTCCCTTGTTATGAACATACTTAATTGCTGTATGCTTCGCTTTGCAACATCTATATATCCAGTTCCCCCCAACTTCCATTTAGGGGTAATACTAAAATCGCCGTTAAAATTTAAACTCGAATAGGTGTTAATTTGAAATCCAGAATAATCTGGTTTCATGTACCTCGAAAACTGAAAAGAATAGGACAATGTTAATGTCCATGGAATATTAAAATCAGTAAACTCAGCGGGATTTGATTTCGCATACTGTAATTGCCTTTGTTGCTCGTCAGGGGTCATGAATGGATCAATAGGAATATCTTTTTGTTTTGTTTCCTTTCCGTCGGTTGATTTACTTTTAAAGGAAGTAGAAAAGGAAAGCCCCCCACTAGTAATATTTCCAAATTTTAATCGCGTTGGATCAAAATCAAGTTTATTCACCCTAAACCCTTGCTTATCTGTTTGATAAGGATCCATGGTTAAATTGGAAGTAATATTTAAATTTTCAAATAAGGTAGTTCGCATATAGATATTAAAATTGCCTAAAGCAAAACTATCCGCTAAAAAATTATAACTCGAGTTGAAACCAAAACCTTCAATTAATTTAACTTTCTTAAAAGCACCTTCCGTGGTATCTTTTTTATCCTTCATTTTCATCTCCAATAAATTATCTACACCAAAGCCCATACCTCCAAAAGTGCCTTCCGAATAACCGCCACCAATACCACCATCATATTTTGAAAAACGATAATTCCGCCCCGTTGAGTCAATTTGTGTTGTGTAATGATAGGAAGCTGCTAAATCGGGTGTATAACTCATGGAAATACTTGGCCTAACCTCATGTCTGATCGCTTGGATAGAACTGGTTTTCTTAAATTTATAGGTACCGAAAATTCTTGACGCAGTTCCTAAACTAAAACTCATATTAGGCGCTCTGTAAAATCCACGACTGATGGAAGTGTCTACTTGCTTTGTTTTATTATTCCAGGTTTTAATACTTTGTTGTCCAAACCACTTTTCATCAAATGAAATACCGGGTGTAATAGTAATCGGCCCTAAGGAAGGCAATGACAAACTGATTGGTATACTATGTTGCGCGCCCCATTGCATGGTATCCAATAATTTATTAAAATTCAAAGCTGAGTCATAAAATGACAATTGATTTTGAAAACTACCATTATAACCAATACCTAGTTTTTCATACCATTTTCCTGCACCAATCTGGTCCTTTGATTGAAAAGGATAAATGGTGATTGCATTAAAATTGATATTAGGCAAACTCATATTGACCAATCCTAAATTATTATTTTGGTTGTGATTTAAGTTGACTGATAAATTGTATTTATTGTCCCAGGTTTTTGTATAACTAATGGATGAACTTATTTGATTTTGATAATTCTGAAATGGATTATTTAACAACAACTTATTATACTTTGTACTACCAAAGTTTACATTCGCAGAAAAGGAAGTTCCTGGCCTTGCGCGCTGATCCATGGAATGTGTCCAGTTGATCATAAAAGTTCGCCCGCCTGTATACTCTTGGTTGATCGCAGCATTCCTATTTAAGATGCGCGTATTTTGCAAACTCAAATTAAAATTACCCATGTATTTATATCGCATGATATACTTACTGTTTAAATTTAAATTCCATCCGCCATAAGAGTAAATATTGGTCCTAACGGTTGCATCAAAATTATCACTAAGCACTTTATAATATCCCAAGCCTTCAAAGCCCAAACCAAAATCCTCACTGGTTGAAAATGCAGGTGCCATTAATCCTGAATGTCGCCCTGTAGCCAATGGGAAAATTCCGAATGGAATACCAATAGGAAAAGGCACTCCTTCAAATTCTGGGAAAGTGGGTCCTGAAACACCAAATTTATCAGTTATGATTTTCATCTTATTGGTTCTAAAAGCAAAATGAGGGTCATCTAAATTACAAGTAGTGAATCGTGCTTTATATGCAAAAGCCACATACTTGCTTACTTTTTTCATAGTATTGGCATTCACAAAAATTTCCCCTTGTTGGAAATTGGTATTTTTTGTTAACCCCTTACCCGATTTCATATTAAAATATATAGAATCATTCACCGATACGATATCCCCTTCTAAAAACTTTGGATTACTTAAAGGACTACCCGTAGTATCCTTTGCCCCATAGGCCCGAATGTTTTGTGTTTGTTGGTCATACACAATATTTGCTGCCTCAAGTTGAGCCGTTCCATAGTCTGTTTTTGCATCTCCATATAAAAAGAATTCCTTGGTGGCCATGATCATCACCCCGGAGTCGGTGGCATTATAATTAACAGGCGCATCAATACTATCCTTAGAAACCCTTAAAATTTGCACCGATTTAGTACTATCCTTTTTGTTGCCGATAGTATCCATTTTCAACCTATTCGTATCCAATGAATTAATAATTCCTGCCTTTTTTGATAAGTTTGAATCCACCTGGGTTAAAAGTATTTTTTTACCAAATGGCCGATTGTTAGATTTTACCGGTTTTTGATCCTGACTAAAGCCAGAATAGCAGGAACCAAAAACTAGTGTTAATATCAGGAAAATGCTAATATTAACAATAGAAGGGCTGTATTTTTCGTTATTTTCGTGTACTAACTTTATCACTGCTGCAAAAATAAAGTAAAACCCCATTAAGGCACTGATTATGAAGCAAAATAGATTGATTTTAGCATTTCGTTTTGGGTGTATTGCCTTTTTTAGCCTTATTTGCTTAAACGGCCACGCTCAAAACCAGCCAAAATCATTAAAACGAATTATTATTGATGCCGGGCATGGTGGAACTGACCCCGGTGCCAAAGGTAAATATTCAACTGAAGCAGCTGTATCCTTGGCTATTTCATTAAAATTAGAAGATTATATTCGTCAATCCCTGCCTGACGTTGAAGTGGTCATGACCAGAACCACAGATCTATTTAGCTCCGTTGTTGAAAAAGCGAAATTTGCAAATCAAGCTAAGGGTGATTTATTTGTATGTATTCATACCAATTCTGCAGGCCCATTGAAAAAGAAAGAACTGATTGGATATGTTAACAAAACCTATTATGTCAAAAAAGGTGGGAAAAAGCGAAAAGTTACCCGCAAAGTGCCTAATTATAAAATTACCTATAGTCCCAACCCAGCTAGAGGAACTGAAACCTACATATACGGTGTTGGAAAATCAGATGAACGAAAAGAAGTAGCAGATGAGATGGTGGATGAGATGGTGGAGAAATTAGATTCTGTATCTGAGCGACAAATTAAAGAATTAAATAAAAATGCGGATCCGACAAGGTCCATGATGGCCAGCTTATTAACACAACAATACTTTCAGCGTGCTGCAAGCTTGGCATTAACGATTGAGGAAGAATTTAAAAACGCTGGAAGAATTAGTCGTGAGGCAAAACAACGCCCCAAAGGTATCTGGGTTTTACAAGCGGTAGCCATGCCTGCCGTACTAGTTGAAACTGGCTTTTTATCCAATCCAGAGGACGAGGATTATTTGAATAGCGAAGCAGGACAAAAAGAAATATGTGAAGTGATCACTAAATCACTAATTCGATACAAGTTTTCACTTGAAAATCAACAAAAGAACAATGTAAAATAGTAAGGCCATTTAAACAATGAGCCTTTTTTTGAACTAATTTTATATTATATAACCAACTCTCGCAATAAGCGTATCCAATGAAAGTATCGAATGAAACAAAAGTAGGCGCATTAACAGTCATTGCTGTAACCTTAATCATTATTGGGTTTAATGTTTTGCGTGGCAAAACCATGTTCAAATCAGGCAACTTCATCCACGCAAAATTTACGGACACCAAGGGGCTCATCGTTTCAAACCCTGTATTTATAAACGGCTACCAAGTAGGTGCAATTTTTGATATTGAAAATATGAATGACAACCTTTCAGAAATAGCAATTGCTATTCGATTAAATAAGGCCTATAAAATTCCTGCAAATTCAATTGCCTCTATTCAAGAAAATCCATTAGGCACTAATAGTATTACTATAATTTTAGGAAATGCAACTACTTATATGAACAATGAGGATACTATTAAGACTGCCCCATCGGCAAGTTTATTGGGTGATATCATGAATACGCTTTCTCCATTAGGGGAGCAAACCAAAAACACAATCAACTCTTTAGAAAAAGTATTGACCAATATCAACAAGGTATTAAATGATCAAAACAAGGAAAATTTCAGCGCAATACTTGCCAACTTAACAGAAACAACAAAAAATTTAAATACTTCCATGGCGGCTATTGAGGGCATGCTTAAAAAACAAGATGGCTCCATTGCACAATCATTTGACAACGTCAATAGCTTTATAAAAAATTTAAATGGAAATAATAGTAAAATCAATTCTATTATACAAAATTTAGACAGCACTACACAATCACTTAAACAAGCTGACTTGAAAAATACAATTTTAAGTTTACAAACAGCGGTAAGTGAACTATCTACCACATTGAAAAAAATCAATACCGGTGATGGCACAGCAGCTAAATTATTGAATGACGGTGAAATGTATAAAGAATTAAAAAACACCATCTCAAGCTTAAATACACTATTGGACGATGTTCGCGTACATCCAAAGCGCTATATTAATGTTTCCGTGTTCGGTAAAAAAGATAAATCAACTCCATTGAGTAAGCCTATCGCTGATACTGTCCCTCATGATTAAAAGGGGGTTTATCATATTATTTTCTATACTCTCCTACTCCTTAATCATAGGACAAACCACCCCTGTCCAAAATAATTTACCTGCGCCACCTATGGTGGATAGTAATAGTAAACTCATTGAATTTTTATCCGCCGAAAGTTACAATGTAAAAAAAATAGATAGTATTGACTATCTTATATTAGTTGGTCATGTGAAAATTAGACAAGGTAAAACCTTGCTTTATGGTGATAGCTTAATATTAAATACAACCAAAAATACATTAGAAGGTTTTGGGAATATTCATATCAACGACGCCGATAGCGTTCACACCTATTCCGAATATTTAAAATACATTGGAAATACTAAAAAAGCTTACTTGCGAAAAAAGGTAAGATTAACAGATGGTAGAGGCGTTTTAACCACGGACTCCTTGGATTATGATGTATCGGTGAAAATTGGGTATTTTAAAAAGGGTGGCACTTTGGTTCGTAATAAAACGAAATTAAAAAGTGTGGAAGGTTTCTATTATGGCGTAACCAGAGATGTCATATTCAGAAAAAAAGTGGAAGCGAATGATCCTGATAATACTATTTACACCGACACACTTGAATACAATACTTATTCACAATTAGCTAATTTTATTAGCCCTACTAAAATTATTTCAGGCGCACGTATCATTCGAACGAGGAATGGAAATTATAACTTAGGTACTAAAAAGGGCTATATGTATGAGCGTTCCAGTATTGATGATAGCACTTATACTTTTATTGCTGATGATATGGCGATTGACGATTCGCTAGGTTTAGGAGAATTTAGAGGCAATGTGGTATACAAATCAAAAGATACCCTAGGGTTTGATTTATTAGCGAATAATATTAAAACGGATAAGAAAAAAAGTGCTTTATTAGCCACCGAACTTCCTTTACTATTAATCAAACAAACCAAGGACACTTTATATGTATCTGCAGATACCTTATATTCCGGGAAAGTAAGCGACTTAAAACGTCCATTCCCGAATGCCAGAGACAGTGTTGGAAAGATGACCGATTCTACTTTAAACAAATACTTTGAAGCTTTTCATCATGTTCAAATTTATTCCGATTCACTTCAAGCAAAATGTGATAGCTTATTTTATGCATTAAGTGATTCTACCATTCGATTAATATCAAAACCTATTGTCTGGGCCAATAACAATCAAATTACTGGAGATACTATTTATATGTATGTTCAAAATAAAAAGCCGGAACAACTATACGTATTTAATAATGCATTGGCGCTAAACAAAATTGATACAACAGAGTATTATAACCAAATAAAAGGCGGCCGGCTAAATGCTTGGTTTAATGATGGAGAACTCATAAAGATGCGTTGTAAGGGTAATGCAGAAAATATTTATTTCGCCATGGATAATGATAAAAATTTTGTGGGCGTTAATCATTCCAATGCACAAATCATTGAAATTACTTTTGAAAATAGTGAGCCCGCTAAGGTTATTTTCCGCAATCAGCTTAAAGGAACACTTACGCCAATTCAAAAAACAAATAAAACAGATTTAAAGTTAAATGGATTTAAATGGCTTGAGGCGCAACGCCCAAAATCCAAATTCGATATTTTATCTCCCAAATAATAATTACGCCTGATCTGATTTTTCTTGCATTAGGAATGCTTTAATAAATCCATCTATCTCCCCATCCATCACTGGTCCTACATTTCCTTCTTCATAATCAGTCCGATGATCTTTGATCATTTTATAGGGATGAAAAACATAACTTCTTATTTGGCTTCCCCACTCTATTTTCTTCTTAGTGGCATTATTGGCATTCAACGCTTCTTGTTTTTTACGCATTTCTGCCTCATACAATCTGCTCTTCAACATTTTCATAGCTAATTCTCTATTCTCTCCTTGCGTACGAGATTGCTGACATTCAACAATGATACCGGAAGCGTGTCTTAACCTAACTGCAGTTTCTACTTTATTTACGTTTTGTCCGCCCTTACCGCCACTGCGATAAAATTCCCATTCGATATCCGCTGGGTTTACTACAATTTCAATCGTATCATCAATCAATGGATAAACATATACGGATGCAAAGGAAGTATGTCTCCTCGCATTACTATCAAAGGGTGAAATTCGCACCAAACGATGCACCCCAGATTCTGCTTTTAAAAATCCAAAAGCAAAGGGGCCATCAAATTGAATCGTAGCTGATTTAATCCCTGCGCCATCTCCTTCCTGATAATCCAATGAACTTACAGTCCAACCCTGCTTTTCGCCATACATGGTATACATGCGTAATAGCATTTCCGCCCAGTCCTGACTTTCTGTTCCGCCTGCACCAGGATTAATTTGCATCACGGCAGGTAACTCATCCTCAGGTTTATTTAATGTGCTTTTAAATTCAGCTTCTTCAATGGCTGTGATGGCTTTGTTATAGGCGTCCTGTGTTTCTTGTTCAGTGGCGTCGCCCCCTTTCCAAAATTCAAATAATACAATAAAATCTTCTAAGCTATTTTCGACCGCTTGAAAAAGATGAATCCAATATTCATTTAATTTAATTTCCTTCATCGTGCCAGTGGCACGTGCATTGTCATCCCAGAAACCGGGAGATAAGGACAATTGTTTATCAGTAGCTACTTTATATAATCGGTTATCGACGTCAAAGAAACCTCCTTAGGACGCTTAACTGGTCCTTCATGCGCTTAATTTGTTCAATCGTCATGATCTAGTTTTAATTAATAAAAAAAAGTACTACAAGCCTCATAAGCCGGATTCTGTTTCTAAACTATCATTTATCTAGCCTTAACATTGCTGTTAAAGTCTTGCTGCCTACCCTGGAACTTGAACGAGTCGTTCTTAAGCGCTCCTTTACGTGGCATTACAGCACCCAAGGTTTACCCGATAAAGCAATTACTTGCAATATCTGTACGCTCTTACCGTACATTTTCACCTTTTCCTCTTGCGAGGTAGTTATTTTCTGTGGCACTTTCTCTGTCCCATTGCTGGGACGCCGGCTATTCACCGGTGGGTTACCCTATGCTGTCCGGACTTTCCTTGGCAATTGCTTGCCACGATAGCTCGGGTTTGTAGTAGTGCAAAGGTACTAAAATATAATTTGGTATGAAATGGGAACTTCCCCTGTTAGATGGGCCTAAAAAACACTATAAGATGACTTTAGTGAAGGTTTATATGCAATAGAACATAATGTGCCGTTAATGTTCAAAAAATACCTCAGTGGCGCCAAAGCCATAAAAATCAGAATATTGGTTAATGAATCGCTTAACGCCTTTCTTCATTTTTAACAACTCATGAATTTCCGCTTTTAACTTGCCCTTACCCACGCCATGGATAAAGATCATGGATGGTAAACTATTTAGTTGTCCTAACTCAAACCACTTTTCAAAAGCTTCTATTTGGATTTGTATAATTTCAGCATTGTTTAAATGGCTATGCTTATCTACTAACTTTTCAATATGTAAATCAACCACCGAACGTGCAGCAGGTAAATTTTGTTTTATCTTAGAAACATCATACACTTTATAACCAGCGTTGCGCAAAACATCGATGGTTATGTGATTGTCCTCAATTTTATCAGGATACACTTCAAACAATGGATAGGAGATCGTAGTTTTTTGATGTTCCTTTAAATCCTCCACTCGTTGAAATAATTGCTTTGGCTTTATTTTTACTTGGGTTTCAAAATGATCCGCCTTTTTTTTATGCGGTTCTGTTAATGAAAAATCAATATTAAAACTTAAGCCATCATTCACCGACGAAAATGGTATATCATGAATATAAAAATCAGTATGTGGTGGAATGGAGGAAGCAATAGAAAAGTCGGCATGACCAGAAAACAATTGATTGTAGTCAAATTGATAGCCTACCCTGGTTCGATTGGATAAAAATATTTTTAAATTCTCGACCACTTCGTCATTAAAATCATCCAAACTAAACTTGGGTATCAAATTCAAATGCACCCCATCGTCCTCCTTACTATCGTTTTTTTGAAGCTTCTCCTTTGGTATTTGATCTATGTAAATTTTTTGTGGTACTTTTTTTTCTTGAAATAACTTCTTCTCCGTAAATCTTTTAAAATAAGGAAAATCAATTTGATCCATATAAGCAGGGAACTTTACACCCCGCACTTCAATCATGACCATTTTGTCATTCATGATGTCAATGATAATACCCTCCTCATTACTATGTAATACTAATATTTCATCCCCGACCTGATACTTCATAATTCAAAATTTACGAAACCCCTTCTTCCTTTGCCAATAAACTTTTACGACGACCATAAAAGGAATAAAAAATCAAACCAACGATCATCCAAACAAAAAACCATACCCAACTAACTGCCGGAATTTCTATCATCAAGTATAAACAACACAGAGCTCCCAAAACGGGTATTACAGAATATTTACGTAGGAAACTAAATAAGGCAACGATGATTAAAATAAATACAAATACTAAATATAATATTTCTTGATAGTTTTCATTACCTATTGTTGCAAAAGCAGTTATGATTCGATCTTGTCCAAAATAAATAAATACAATCGCTAATAGTGGGATAATGATCTGTCCATTTATATAAGGCAATCTAAATGATTGACGTGTAGCATCTGCCGATAATTTTGGTAATACCAATACGCCAAAACAAACTAAAACAAAGGCAAATAAAGTTCCAATGCTAGTAAGGTCGGTCACCGTACTAACAGACATAAATAAAGAAGGGATACCAACAAATAGTCCAGTAACAATCGTGGCAAATGTGGGAGTACCAAATTTGGGATGAACCTTAGCGAATTTTTTAGGCAATAAACCATCTCTACTCATACTCATCCAAATTCTAGGTTGACCTAATTGGAAAACCAACAATACACTTGTTGTTGCTACAACCGCACTAACCGAAATGAGATAACCGATTTTATGCATCCCGATTTTTTCAAAAACAAATGCCAAAGGATCATCCACTTTTAATTGTGTATAATTTACCATCCCAGTTAATACCAATGAAATTAAAATATATAAAACAGTACAAATAACCAATGAGTAAATCATGCCTCGAGGTAAATCACGTTGTGGATTCTTACACTCTTCCGCTGTCGTTGAAATGGCATCAAAACCAATAAATGCAAAAAATACTGCCGATACACCCGCCAATACCCCTTTAAAGCCGTTGGGCATAAACGGGGTCCAGTTTGAGGTGTCTACATAAAAGAAACCTAAAATAATGACACCTACAATAATGCATATCTTAAAAATAACCATTGCATTGGTAGTCTTTTTACTTTCTTTAATACCTCTGTATACCAAAGCAGTAATTAAGGCAACAATAATTGCAGCAGGTATATTTAAAATTACTTTCCAGCTTCCAATAAGTGGCGCATTGGTGATGGCATCATATCCAACTCTTGCCAACTTGCTAAATGTTTCCTTGGTACCTCCCAATTTCAAATGCAACATGGCTTCTTCATAACCTTGTTGCGCTGTTTCAAAGTTGGTAGACAACCAACCTGGCAAATGAATATGAAGTCCTTCTAATAAATTTACAAAATATCCGCTCCAACTTATAGCTACCACGATATTACCAATGGCATATTCCAAAATCAAAGCCCATCCGATAATCCAAGCAATTAATT
Source organism: Chitinophagaceae bacterium (assembly GCA_009693715.1). Taxonomy (GTDB): domain Bacteria; phylum Bacteroidota; class Bacteroidia; order Chitinophagales; family Chitinophagaceae; genus Sediminibacterium. The sequence continues at coordinate 11,681 of SHWT01000005.1, read as the reverse complement.
CTCCAAAGGTTACATAGGCATAAGTATAGGCACTGCCTGCAATGGGAACCCTACTTGCAAATTCGGCATAACACAAAGCACTAAATCCACAAGTAATTGCTGTAATGACAAATAATAATGAAATTCCAGGGCCCCCATGAAATGCAGCCGTACCAATGGTTGAAAAAATTCCTGCACCTACCACCGCAGCAATACCCATAAAAGTTAAATCACGAACGCCTAATACTTTTTTTAAGCCACTTGAACTATGTCCATCACCCAATCCTGCAGCAGCATCCTGTACAATTTTATCGATTGATTTTTTTCTGAAAATAGACATAAGGAAATTAATTTATTTTGTTCGATTCATTAAATAATGCGCCAACTCAATAATGGGTTGTTTGCGCTTTTCTACAACGGCAATATTTTCCAAATGTGCAAATGCTTCATTCATATACTTGGCTTTTAGCTGCTCCGCCCAATCATCTACTTTACAAGCTCTAAAAATAGCTAAAACTTTCTCGACCTTATCCGCCGCATCAGACTTCATTAAATCATATAATTCTACTTTTTGTTGCTCATTGGCAACTTCTAATGCATGTATTAATAAAAAAGTTTTTTTATTTTGTTTTATATCGCCTCCAGGTTCTTTTCCAAAAAGAGCAGCGTCACCAAAAGCATCTAAATAATCATCCTGTATTTGAAATGCGATTCCAATTTTTTTACCAAAGTCATATAATTGTTTGCAATTATTTTCACTTGATCCTCCGATAACAGCACCCATTTCCAAACTAGCGGCTAACAAAACCGAGGTTTTTAAGGTGATCATTTCAATATATGCATCCAAACTCACTCTTTCCATTTTTTCAAAATCCATATCCAATTGCTGCCCTTCACAAACCTCCTTCGCGGTGGTATTAAAAATTTGTAAAATTTTAGATAAATGCGCAGACTGAATTTTTTGGATATACTCGTATGCACGAATCATCATCACATCCCCTAGCAATAAAGCGGTATTATCGCCATATTTAATATGTACCGTAGTTTTACCCCTACGTAAATGAGCTGCATCCATCATATCGTCATGGACCAATGTAAAATTGTGAAACAATTCAACTGCGTTGGCTAATTGATAAGCGTCAGAATGAATATCACTAAATAGTTCATTGCCCAATAAACACATCACAGGCCTTATTCGTTTGCCCCCTATATTTAAGAAATAATTACCTGGTGCATACAAGGTAATAGGGCTTTCAGGAAAATGAGGATGGTCAAATTCCTTTTTAAATTTTTCTGATAACTCTTGAAAACTATACATGTTACAAACCTAAACATTATTCACAAGATTTCATAGCCCCACTCCTCCTTGTTTTTGCCCATTTTTAGCAATTATTAAACAAATTTGAAATCCTTTTCCCCTTAAATTTGTATACCCTAAAGGATACTTATGAAATTGACCCGATTTATTACCACCATTAGCTTTTTATTGATCACCTACTTTGCAAATAGCCAAGTTAGCACTGAACAATATACAAGCCCTTACAAAAAAGCCATTGGTATTAAATTAAACCCTGGTGCCATCAGTTATAGAAGCTTCTATACTCGAAATAAAGCGGTAGAAGGGATGGGTTTTATTTCAATTGATGGTTTTCAATTGACCATATTAAATGAAAAATATACCCCATTTGCCAATGCCGAAAATTTAACCTGGTATATAGGTTATGGCGGTCATTTTAATTTGTGGAGTGAAAGATATAAGCTCAACAACCCTACAAAAAGTGCGGGAGTTGCTGTAGGAGTTGATGGTATGTTGGGTCTTGATTATAAATTAAAAAACACGCCCATTAACTTAAGTGTGGACATCCAACCTGCCTTTAATTTTGTGGGTGCAAGTTATTTTGATTTAGGTTGGGGCGGTATTGGTATTCGCTATACGCTTAAATAAGGATCCTTGTTTATTAGCTATTCACCTTGCGCGTTTATTCCTTATTTAAAGTAAACAAGGAATCCACAAATTCGTTTTTATCAAATAAAACCAAGTCGTGAATTTGTTCTCCAACACCAATATATTTTACTGGAATTTTACATTGATGCGCGATTGCTAAAACAACACCACCTTTTGCAGTGCCATCTAATTTTGTTATTGCCAAAGCGTTTACATTCGTCACCGCCATAAATTGTTTTGCTTGCTCTAAAGCATTTTGACCTGTGGAACCATCGAGTACCAATAAAACCTCATGCGGGGCATCTGGTAATTGCTTTTGTATCACACGCATAATTTTATTCAACTCATCCATCAAATGTACTTTGTTATGCAAACGTCCAGCTGTATCAATAATCACGACATCTGCATTTTTTGCAATCGCGGATTGTACCGTATCAAATGCAACTGCACTTGGATCTGAACCCATATTTTGTTTCACAATTGAAACACCTACACGTTCACTCCAAATAGTTAACTGATCTACTGCGGCAGCCCTAAAAGTGTCTCCGGCGCCCAAAATAACCTGATTGCCTGCTTGTTTATATTGGTGTGCTAATTTGCCAATGGTCGTGGTTTTACCTACGCCATTCACACCAACCACTAGTATCACATATGGTTTTTTATTCGCAGAAGGTTGAAAGCCCATTTGATCCGAGGGTGCATCTACTAATAAGCTGACTATTTCATCATGCAATAGTTTATTTAATTCTGAAGTGGAAACATACTTTTCCTTTTTCACACGTTCTTGTATGCGTTCAATTAAGGAAATAGTGGTATCCACACCTACATCGGCTCCGATTAATGCTTCCTCTAATTCATCCAATAAAGCATCGTCCACCTTTGTTTTGCCAATGATGACTTTAGAAATGCGTTCAAAAAAACCTTGCTTGGTTTTTTCTAAGCCTTGGTCTAAGGACTCCTTTTCTTTTTTTCCAAATAACTTTCCTAAAAAACTCATGATGTAAATTTAAGTAAAATAACCATCCTACTGCAGCCGATATTCTAATTGATTCCAATAAAAACAAAATCCCCTCTCGAATAACGAGAGAGGACTTAAAATTTTATGATAGATTTCATTGTCTTTGTAAAGAACAATGAAAAAACTACTTCGCTAAGAATTCTTTAACAAGATCTTTGTGAACAATAGACTCTTTAAAGGTATATGCACCAGTTTTTGGGCTACGAATAGCTTTAATTACTTTAGTCCAGTTTTTTGCTTCAGCAGAAGCCTTAAGATCCTTTACTTTTGCGTTTTTCGATGCTGACTTTGCCATGATTATTTAATTTCTTTGTGAACTGTTACTTTTTTCAAAATTGAATTATACTTTTTGAACTCCAAACGATCTGGGGTGTTCTTTTTGTTCTTAGTAGTAATATAACGACTAGTTCCAGGTAAACCTGTAGTCTTGTGCTCTGTGCACTCTAATATTACTTGAACTCTGTTTCCTTTCCTTGCCATGATGGTATATTATATATTATACTTAATTAATTGGTTAATTAGATCTTTTCGCCATCAGCTCTTAGACCCTTTACCACTGCTGCTAAACCATTTTTATTGATGGTTCTTAAAGCATCAGTTGATACTTTAAGCGTGATCCAACGATCTTCTTCTATAAAATAGAAGCGCTTCTTTTGCAAATTCGGAAGAAAGCGACGCTTTGTTTTAATATTAGAATGCGATACACTGTTTCCAGACATCGGTTTCTTTCCAGTTACCTGACATACTCTAGCCATGAGAAATTATTTTTTACGGAGGGCGAAGGTAAGTAAATATCAATTACCCTCCCATTTATTTTAGTGTTTTTTTATAGATTTAGTACAATTAGGGGTTAAAAAGCCTAAAATATTGGTTTTCACGGCAATAGATTCGACTTGAACACCCGTTAAGCGTAATATTCCGCCCTTAATTCCTGCACCCTTTTATCTTCCATATACTCGTCAAAAGTCATCAATCGATCAATGATTCCTTTAGGCGTTAATTCAATAACTCTGTTTGCTACGGTTTGCATGAAAGTATGGTCATGAGAGGTCATTAATACCACCCCTGGGAAATTTTGACATCCTTCATTAAAACTTTGGATACTCTCCAAATCCAAGTGGTTGGTCGGCTGATCTAATGCCACTACATTCGGATTCTGCAACATCATCTTGCTCACCATACAACGCACTTTTTCACCCCCACTTAATACATTTGATTTTTTCATGACATCATCCCCACTAAATAACATCTTACCTAAAAAGCCCCTAATAAATGGCTCGTCGGCATCGGTTACATTCGGTGGTACAAATTGTCTTAACCAATCCATTAAACTTAAGGGTTGCAAAAACTCCTCGTTATGTTCCATAGGTAAGTAGGCTTTTGTAATGGTGGTACCCCATTCAAAACTGCCACTATCTGCTACCCCTTTTCCATTAATAATTTCAAAGAAATAAGTAATCGCTAATGCATCCTTACTTAAAAAAGCAATTTTATCATTCTTACTTACTGAAAAAGAAACATCTTTAAATAACACACGATCATCTACTTCTTTCTTTAACTTTTCTACATTTAAAATCTGATTTCCCACTTCGCGCAATGGTTGGAAAATAATACCAGGGTACTTTCTGTTGGATGGCTCAATTTCCTCGATGGTTAATTTTTCCAAAGCTTTTTTCCTAGATGTCGCTTGCTTACTCTTACTTGCATTCGCAGAGAATCGTGCGATGAAATCTAATAAAGCAGCACGCTTGTCTTCGTTCTTTTTATTTTTATCATTCATTTGACGCGCCATCAATTGAGATGATTCGTACCAGAACGTATAGTTACCTGAAAAGGTTTTAATTTTTGATCTATCCACATCAGCCACATGCGTACATACGGTATCTAAAAAGTGACGATCGTGACTCACCACCAAAACAATGTTTTGATAATCGGCTAAAAAATTCTCTAACCAACCAATCGTTTCAATATCCAAACCATTCGTAGGCTCATCCAATAATAAAATATCAGGGTTTCCAAAAAGCGATTGCGCTAACAACACACGCAATTTAAAATTACTAGGAATATCCTTCATTAAACTTTGGTGCATATCTTCCTTCACCCCTAAGTCACTCAATAAACTAGCTGCATTACTTTCAGCTTCATAGCCACCCATTTCACCAAACTCGGCTTCTAATTCCCCTGCTTTTAATCCATCTTCTTCAGTAAAATCTTCCTTTGCATATAAAGCATCTTTGGCATGCATCACATCCCACATACGCTTATGCCCTTGCATTACGGTATTCAATACTGTTTGCTCATCAAATTCAAATTGGTTTTGTTTCAATACCGCCATTCTCTCCCCAGGGGTAATTTCGACCATTCCTTTATTGGGTTCAATTTCACCACTTAATATTTTAATAAAGGTAGATTTACCTGCACCATTGGCTCCGATGATACCATAGCAATTTCCTTTGGTGAAGCTTACATTTACTTCATCAAATAAAACACGCTTACCATAAGCCAAAGTGACATTTCTAGCACTAATCATTTTTTGATCTATTTTGAGGTTGCAAAGTTAATTTGAATTTTTTAAACCTGCTTCATTAAGTTTAAGCCCAACTGGATCTGGCAGATGCTGAGGCGGTCATTGGCTCAAAACTACCCGCGATATACTTAAAATGAGCTGTTATAGCAATCATTGCCGCATTATCGGTACAATATTCAAATTTGGGTAAAAAGATAGCTGAATGAGTGTCTTTCCCTAATTGTTCCATGGCTTTACGAAGTCCACTATTGGCACTTACGCCCCCTGCAATACATACTTCCTTGATCCCAGTTTCCTGCATCGCTTTTTTTAGCTTTTTTAGTAAAATTTCAATAATGGTAAATTGAACCGACGCACATAAATCATTTAAATTTTCCTGGATAAATTCAGGAGATTGTTTTTGTAAAAAATACAAAACACTGGTTTTTAAACCACTGAATGAAAAATCTAAATTGGGCACTTGTGGTTTTGCAAAAACAAAGGCTTTTGGATTTCCAAGTTGTGCTAATTTATCTAAAACTGGCCCGCCCGGATAAGGAAGACCTAGTAATTTTGAAATTTTATCAAAGGCCTCTCCGGCAGCATCATCAATGGTTTCACCCAAAATAAGCATATCCGAAGCGCTGTTACATTTTACAATTTGGGTATGACCACCGCTCACCGTTAAACATAAAAAAGGATAATTGGGTTTGGGGTCATCAATTAAATTTGCCAACACATGCGCCTGCATATGATGCACTGCAATGAGTGGAATGTTTAATGCCAATGCCAATGATTTTGCAAATTGTGCACCCACCAATAAACTACCAATTAATCCGGGCGCTTGGGTAAATGCAATGGCATTTAATTGTGCTAATTGTTCTACGCGCGTTAATTCGGGGAATGCTTTTTTTAATGCTGCATCCACCACAGGTACGATATTTTCCATATGTGCCCTACTGGCTAACTCGGGTACCACGCCCCCATATTTTTCATGCACCGTTTGATTGGCGATAAAGTTGGATAAAATTTGACCATCCACAATCACGGATGCGGCTGTTTCATCACAAGAGGATTCAATAGCAAGTATGGTAATTGGTTGATTCACCTAGCAAAGATAAAGCTTAAAAAAATACGAAGTTTAATTTGATCTGATTGCATCTACAGGATTCATTTTTGAAGCAATGGATGCCGGAATAATACCCGCAATAACCCCTAAAATTATACATATAGATAGTGCCAAAAATATAATACTTGGGGCGATTGTAATGGCAAATGGCAGCACTGCACTTAAGGCCAATGCTAAAATCCATACCAAGAACAATCCTACCAATCCGCCAATAATACATAAGAAAGCACTCTCTAATAAAAATTCATAAAGTATAGTTGAACTTCTGGCGCCGATTGCTTTTTTTAATCCAATTTGACTGGTTCTTTCTCTCACTGTTACGAACATAATATTGGCAACACCAAAAGCACCCACAATTAATGATAACCCTGCAATTGCCCAGCCCCCTTTATTGATAGAACCAAATACACTTTCAATTTGATCTTTAAATTGCGCCACATCATTACAAGTAAAATTATCTTCCTGTGTTGGACTTAATTTTCTTAACTGACGCATCACCCCATTCAATTCATCTTGCAAAGCCTTAGATGGTATGCCTGGCTTAGCTTGTACCATAATATATGGACTAGAATTATCTGGATTAAATATAGAAGCAAAATAATTATAGGTGACGATACATGACTTGTCATAATCAAACCCACCCAACATGGAACTGCCTTGCTTTTCAATAATTCCAATCACGGCCAATCGACGACCTCTATACGAAATAGTTTTACCTAAAGCTTTTTCAGGTTTACCAAATAACTCGGAAGCAACTTCATATCCGATAACACCAAAAGGAACACCTCGCTCAAAATCAGTATCCTTAAAGTACCTACCATATGCAATATTAAAGGCTTGAATTTTATTAAAATCATTCGTAATACCATATAGAAGCACCCCTTTTAGTACATTCTCTTCGTATGAAAAAGGTTGGGTGCTTGAAACAAAAAACGCAATATTTGAAGCCAGATAGCTCTTTTTTTGAATCGTTTCCATCTCACTCACTTTCATGCTTGGACGCTTCGTATATTTCCACCAAGGATAATCGCCTTCACCGCCACCGCCGCCATAGCTCCATTTGTCTATATATATGGTGTTATTCCCAAAACTCGATAAATCACTTTTGATTTTTGTTTGCAAACTATCGATGGTCGCTAAAACCCCGATAATGCAAAAAATTCCAATGGTGATGCCAAATAAGGATAAAAAAGTACGGAGTTTATTGACTCTTAACTCTTGCAAAGCCATTTTGAAGCTGTTCCAAAGAATGGTAAGGACTTTTATCATGGTATAAAATTAGGCCTAAAAATGGTTTTTCTACGATTTTTATGCAAGCGGTTAATAACTTATCTAAATAGCCCTTTTTCAATTACCCGAAGGTTAAACAAAAACGAAATAGTAACATTTCCACCCCTTGTTACCATTTTTTTAAATTACCGTAAAATTGTTCAACGAAATTTAACAAGCTCGCAATTCATGCTTACTTTTGCATCGATTTTAAAACACATCTTACTATGACTTTTAAGCAAATGTTTACTTCCTCTGTCGGGAAAAAATTAGTAATGGCTTTTACAGGAATTTTCTTAATTCTTTTCTTAATTGTTCACGCAGGATTGAATGCCTGTATTTGGGCAATGGATGGCGGATTAATGTTTAATAAAGCTGGTCACTTTATGGGCAGTTTTGTAGTGCCGCGCATTTTAGAAATTGGATTATTCTTGGGTATCTTTTTACATATCATTCAAGGGTATATGTTAACCTTGGAAAACAGAAGTAAAAGATCAGTAGGTTATGCAGTAAATTATTCAAAGGGTAGTAAATGGTATAGTCGCAGTATGGCTATATTAGGCACTTTGCTTTTGATGTTTTTAGTCATGCACATTTATCATTTTTGGACACCAAGTCGTTTGGGTGGTATGGGTAGTATTAAAACATTAGATACTTTTATTTTAAATGGTGTGGAGTATCATAATTTATATGGGGAGATGCAATTGATATTTGAAAATCCAATCGTTGTTATATTATATGTTTTGGCTTGTGGTTCACTAGCTTATCATTTGGCACACGGATTTCAAAGTGCATTTAAGACCATAGGCGTTCATAATAAAAGATACCATACTTTAATTAGTTGCATCGGCTATGGCTTTGCAATTATCATTCCATTGACTTTTGCAATGATGCCCATCAGTTTTTATTTTAAATGGGTTAATTAATTTTTACAACACACTTATTCTAAACCGATCGTTAAAAGATTCAATATGTTAGATTCAAAAATACCTTCCGGAAAACTAGATGACAAATGGGTCGACTACAAAGGCCATTGTAAACTAGTGAACCCTTCCAACAAAAGAAAAATGGAAATCATTATTGTTGGTACTGGTCTAGCTGGCGCATCTGCAGCAGCTGCCATGGGTGAATTAGGATATAAAGTAAAAGCTTTTTGTTTTCAGGATTCTCCTCGTCGTGCACATAGTATTGCAGCACAAGGAGGAATTAATGCAGCAAAAAATTATCAAAATGACGGCGACAGTGTTTTCCGTTTATTTTATGATACTATTAAAGGGGGTGACTACCGCGCACGTGAAGGCAATGTGCACCGTTTGGCGGAAGTAAGTGCGAATATTATTGACCAATGTGTGGCACAAGGGGTTCCTTTTGCAAGAGAGTATGGTGGCTTATTAAGCAACCGTAGTTTTGGCGGCACACAAGTACAAAGAACATTTTATGCTGCAGGTCAAACTGGGCAACAATTATTAATAGGTGCTTATCAAGCATTGGAGCGTCAAGTGGCATTAGGTAATGTAACTATGCACACAAGACATGAAATGTTAGATGTAGTTAAAATTGATGGAAAAGCAAGTGGCATTATTGCACGTAACTTAATTACAGGTGAACTTGAAAAACATTTTGGACATGCTGTTTTAATATGTTCTGGCGGTTATGGTAATGTTTATTATTTATCCACCAATGCGATGGGATCGAATGTAACTGCTGCATGGAAAGCACATAAACAAGGTGCTTATTTTGCAAATCCTTGCTTTACCCAAATTCACCCAACCTGTATTCCAGTAAGTGGTGATCATCAATCCAAATTAACATTGATGTCTGAATCATTAAGAAATGACGGACGCATATGGGTGCCTAAAAATTTAGGCGAAGCAAGAAAAGCCAACGAAATACCTGAGGAAGATAGAGACTATTTTTTAGAGCGTCGCTACCCTGCTTTTGGAAATTTAGTACCACGTGATGTCGCATCTCGTGCTGCTAAAGAAAGATGTGATGCGGGTCATGGTGTAGGGACTTCAAAGCAAGCAGTATACTTAGATTATGCAGCAGCTATAGAAAGATATGGTAAAATTGAAGTGAGCAAACAAGGTTTAACCAATGTGAGCGCTGCGGAAATCACTGCAATGGGTAAAGAAGTAGTGAAAGAAAAATATGGCAACTTATTTAATATGTATGCAAAGATCACTGGCGAAAATCCATACGAAGTACCTATGCGTATTTATCCAGCAGTACATTACACGATGGGTGGCCTTTGGGTTGATTATGAATTACAAACTACGGTACCTGGTTTATATGCATTAGGGGAAGCTAACTTTAGCGACCATGGGGCCAACCGTTTAGGTGCGAGTGCTTTAATGCAAGGTTTGGCAGATGGTTATTTTGTTGCCCCTTATACCGTTGGAAATAATTTAGCTGACGCCATTTATAATGCTGCAATACCTACGACACATCCTGCATTTGAGGAAGCTGCTAAAAAAGTAGCAGATCGAATCGCTTCTTTAAAAAATATTAATGGAAAAAAATCAGTGGAAAGTTTCCATAAAAGATTAGGAAAAATTATTTGGAATGAGTGTGGCATGTCAAGAAGCGAAGCTGGATTAAAACAAGCCATTGCCGATGTACAAGCATTAAAAAAAGAATTCTGGAGTGATGTTAGAATCCCTGGTGAAATAAATGAGTATAATCCTGAATTGGATAAAGCAAATCGTGTTGCTGACTTTATTGAACTAGGAGAATTAATGTGTGTAGACGCTTTAAATAGAAATGAAAGTTGTGGTGGACACTTTAGAGAAGAATACCAAACACCAGATGGTGAAGCGTTGAGAGACGATGAAAACTTTATGTATGTTGCTGCATGGGAAAATAAAGGCGAGCATGATTGGAAACTACATAAAGAAGAATTAAAATATGAAGTGATTAAACCAAGTCAAAGAAACTACAAATAAGATTAAATAAATACAGCATAATTTATACGATATGTCACATACTACAATGAATTTAAAAGTTAAGGTTTGGCGTCAAAAAAACGCAACAGCAACAGGTGCATTTGTTACTTATGATGTTGCGGGAATTTCAGATGAAATGTCTTTTTTAGAAATGTTAGATGTTTTAAATGAAAGATTAATTACAGAGGGTGGCGAACCTATTGCTTTTGATCATGATTGTCGTGAAGGAATTTGCGGAATGTGTTCCTTATATATTAATGGAAAGCCACACGGTCCTTGGCAAGCAAACACTACCTGTCAATTACACATGCGTGCGTTTAAAGATGGTGAAACCATTGTGATTGAACCATGGAGAGCAAACTCATTTCCTATTGTTAAGGATTTAACGGTAGATCGTTCTGCATTTGACAGAATCATTCAAGCAGGTGGATATATTAGTGTAAATACAGGAAATGCAGTAGATGGCAATAGCCTTCCTATTGAAAAAGGAAAAGCAGATGACGCATTTGCTGCAGCAATGTGTATTGGATGTGGCGCCTGTGTTGCCGCATGTAAAAACAGTTCGGCGATGTTATTTTTAAGTGCAAAGGTTTCACATCTTGCCTTATTACCACAAGGAGCACCAGAGAGAAAAACAAGGGTATTGAGCATGGTCGCACAAATGGACAAAGAAGGTTTTGGTGCTTGTACCAATACAGGTGCTTGTGAAGCAACTTGTCCTAAAGAAATATCCATTGCAAACATTGCCAGATTAAATAAAGAATATTTAGGCGCAAGCTTAACAGCTGAATAGTGGCAAACACTTTTTTTCAGTTTAAAAAATTTATCGTGCATCAGGCGCATACTTCAATGAAAGTATGTACTGATGCATGTTTGTTTGGTGCATGGGC
>SHWT01000120.1 GCA_009693715.1 Chitinophagaceae bacterium | reverse complement strand
ATGAAGGATGAGCCTGTGAAAGTGGTGAATGCGGAATTACCCGAAGGCGCTGAACCTGAGGAGGAAGTTGCCATCCCTAAAATTGCGATTATGGGCCAACCTAATGTTGGAAAATCTTCCTTGTTAAACGCAATGATTGGTCAAAATAGAACCATTGTATCGGATATTGCCGGCACTACGCGTGATACCATTCATACCCATTATAATATGTTCCAAAAGGAATTTGTTTTAATTGATACGGCTGGAATTAGAAGAAAGAATAAGGAAAAAGATGATTTAGAGTTTTATTCCATTATCCGTGCCATTAAGGCCATGGATGAGGCGGATGTTTGTTTATTAGTGATAGATGCACTGAAGGGGGTTACCGCCCAGGATTTAAGTATTTTTAGCTTGGCTGCAAAAAAAGGAAAGGGCATTGTTGTATTGGTAAATAAATGGGATTTGATTGAAAAAGAGACCAATACGGCTAGGGATTATGAAAAAGTACTCAAGGACAAACTGGCACCTTTTACAGATGTGCCTGTTCTATTTATATCTGCACTTGAAAAAACTAGGATATTTAAGGCAATTGAATTGGCCTTGGATGTGTTTGAGAACAGGCACCGTAAAGTACCTACTTCTAAGCTAAATGATATTATGCTTAAAGTGGTTCAAAATTACCAAGCGCCTGTGGTGAGGGGGCATATTATTAAGATCAAGTTTGTATCTCAATTACCCACTAGGGTCCCAAGTTTTGCCTTTTTTACCAATTTCCCTGACGATATTAAAACCCCCTATAGGAACTATTTAGAGAACCAAATAAGGGCAAATTTCAAGTTTACAGGGGTCCCGGTAAGGATTTACTTCAGAAAAAAGTAGCATTTCCTCTTGTTTTTAATGATTATTTTAAAATTTAAAGGTAAAATTTGGCTATTTTAAAGGGGATTGTTATCTTCGTCTCCGTATTAAATACAAACTTAAAACCATTTTAAAATGAAAAAAGTATTCGCAATCTTAGCTATCGCTGCTTTAACTGCATGTGGTGGTGCTTCAACTGAAGCTACAACTGATACAGCTGCTGCAACTGTAGATACAACTGCTGTTGTAACTGTTGATACAGCTGCTGCTGCAACTGTTGATACAGCTGCTGCTGCTAAGTAATTTAGAAGTTTTCAATAACTTCTTGCAAGAAGGTCCTTCCCGATAATATCGGGAAGGATTTTTTATTTTTGGGTGGCCTGTCGTAAAATCACCATTGTCCAATACTTTTGGCATCAATATTGCCTTACATTGGTATACATTACCAATGTGCTATTAAAGATAGCAGGTATGTCATTTTGACTATTTTAAAATAAATAACAGTGGATAATAATTTTTTATTTAGAGCGGAGGAGGATAATGAATTCATACCCTTATTCTCATTTAATGAGCAGGATATGGAAGGGGACAAGGATATGGTCGTGGATGACATCATCCCTATTTTGCCACTTCGTAATACGGTTTTGTTTCCTGGGGTAGTGATTCCAATTACGGTAGGGAGAGATAAAAGCATTCAAGCAGTAAAGGCTGCTTATAATAAGGATAAATTAATTGGGGTGGTTTCACAAAAGGATGGGAACATCGAAGATCCTACACCTGCAGATTTATGTTCCATTGGTACTGTAGCAAAAATCATTAAAATGATTAAGATGCAGGACGGTGGCACCACCATCATTATACAAGGTAAAAAGCGTTTCCAATTACTTGAAATGAAGGAAGAAGATCCTTTTTTTAAAGCAAGAATCAAAGTATTGGTGGAGGAAAAAGTGGGCAAAGAAGATCAAAATTTCCAGGCTTACTTATCGAACATCAAGGATTTGGCAACGCAAATCATTCAATTGTCTCCAAATTTTCCTTCAGAGGCTGCAATGATTTTAAAAAATATAGAGAATCCTTTATTCTTAATCAATTTTGTAAGTAGTAATTTAAATGTGGAGATTGCCAACAAGCAAGGCTTGTTAGAAGAGAATATTCTTTCCCTTAGGGCTGAAAAATTAATTCAGTATTTACAACAGGAGTTACAATTTGTTGAATTGAAAAATAAGGTGGCTAATAAAACGCGCACTGAAATTGACAAACAACAAAGGGATTATTTTTTACAACAGCAACTTAAAAGTATCAAGGATGAACTAGGCGGTGATGCGAATGATCGCGAGCTAGCAGAAATGAAAAAGAAGGCCGAAAATAAAAAATGGCCGGAGAGTGCAAAAAAATTATTCCAGAATGGCTTAGAAAAATTAGAAAGGATGCATCCTTCTACCCCTGACTATTCGGTGGTGTACAATCATCTTGATTTGATTTTAGATTTGCCTTGGGAGGAATACACCGATGATAACTATGATTTAAAGAATGCCAAAAAAGTGTTGGATGCAGATCATTATGGCATGGGAAAAATTAAGAATCGAATTTTAGAATATTTAGCGGTACTTAAAATAAAAGGGGATATGAAAAGTCCAATTTTATGTTTCTTAGGCCCTCCAGGTATTGGTAAAACATCTTTAGGCAAATCCATCGCACACGCTATTGGTCGTAAATATGTAAGAGTTAGCTTGGGTGGATTACATGATGAAAGTGAAATTCGCGGACATCGTAAAACTTATATTGGTGCAATGCCAGGTAGAATTATTCAAAGTATACGAAAAGTTAAAACTTCTAATCCAGTCATGATTTTAGATGAGATTGACAAAATTGGAAGTGATCACAGAGGGGATCCCTCCTCTGCTTTATTGGAAGTGTTAGATCCAGAACAGAATCATAGTTTTTATGATAATTATTTGGAGTCAGAATATGATTTAAGCAAAACATTATTCATCGCTACTGCTAATGATATTAGTCGGATTCAGCCAGCATTGCGCGACCGTTTAGAGATTATTGATTTAAGTGGCTATGCGGTGGAAGAAAAAGTAGAGATTGCGAAACGCCATTTATTACCAAAGCAAAAATCAGCACATGGATTAGATAAAATAAATTTTAAAGTGCAGGATACCGTTTTGGAAAAAGTAATTGAGGATTATACGCGTGAAAGTGGGGTGCGTGAATTAGATAGGCAATTGGCTTCTATCATGCGTTACCAAGCCAAAGAATTGGCCTATAAGCACAAAGTAAAATCTACGGTTACCAAGCCTGATATTATTAAAATTTTAGGGCAGCCAAAATACAGCAACGAAATTTATAAAACAGTAAATATGCCGGGTGTCGCAGTTGGCTTAGCTTGGACGTATGTGGGTGGCGATATATTATTTATTGAAGTGCTATTGGCCGATGGCAAAGGGGGCATGAAATTAACGGGGAACTTAGGCAATGTGATGAAGGAGAGTGTTGATACAGCGCTTACTTATTTACAAAGTAATGCAAAGAAAATAGGGGTGGATCCAAATTTGTTTA
The DNA here is from genome assembly GCA_009693715.1 of Chitinophagaceae bacterium. Classification (GTDB taxonomy): domain Bacteria; phylum Bacteroidota; class Bacteroidia; order Chitinophagales; family Chitinophagaceae; genus Sediminibacterium. The sequence goes on along the minus strand of SHWT01000120.1, from coordinate 2,957 downwards.
CCACTAAATCAATACATGTGCATGTGCCCGAAGGCGCAGTGCCAAAGGATGGTCCAAGTGCAGGTATTACGATGCTTACTGCATTAACTTCGGCATTCACGGGACGTAAAGTAAAACCATATTTAGCCATGACAGGTGAAATCACCTTGCGAGGTCAAGTATTACCAGTTGGAGGAATTAAGGAAAAGATATTGGCTGCGAAAAGATCAGGCATGAAGGAGATTATCATGTGTTGGCAGAATGAGAAGGATGTCAATGAAATTGATAAAGCATTTATTAAAGGGGTACAGTTTCATTATGTAAAAAACATGCAACAAGTACTCGACTTAGCATTAGTTTAAGTTGATTATAAGCATTTCAACCCCTAGCTTTGTAATATGATGACATCAATCAAAAAAATACAAAAGCTAGGGGTTTTTATTTTAGCTTTATTTTTTTGTGTTCCAGTGATCATGGCACAAACCACCATTGGTAATATTGGGGGTAAGGAGTCAAATGCAGTATACAATTTTTTAAACCTGCCTCATTCCGCAAAGGCCTCCGCATTAGGCGGCATCAATATAAGTCATATTCAACCTGATCTTGGATTGGCCATGTATAATCCTGCACTGCTCACGCCAACAATGGATAGCTGGTTGCATTTAAGTGTTAAGCCTTATTTGGCTGATATCAAACAGTATGATTTTAGTGGCGCTAAATATATCGAGCAAAAAAAAATAGTGCTAGGATGGGGTGTGCATTTTATGGATTATGGTGCTGTTGCAATGACCGATATCGCGGGCAATCAAATGGGTGATTTTCGCCCCAACGATTATAGTTTACAAGTGTCTGCTGCTACTAGTTATATAAATAACATTCATATTGGTACCACGTTAAAATTTATACAATCAAACTATGGTTTATATAAATCTAATGGACTAGCAATGGATATTGGGTTGAGATACCAACCCACTAGCGCCTTATCTCAAGTGAGTGTCCTAATAAAAAATTTAGGTACGCAATTAAAAACCTATGGCACAAAAGAGGAACTGCCATTTAATTTAATTATTGGATGGACAAAAAAACTAGAAAATGCGCCTTTTCAATTTTCATTGACTGCTGAAAAATTATCATTATGGAATTTGGCTTATAATGATACTAGTTTTAATGCGCAACAAGGCTATAGGAATCCAGGTTCGCTTCAAAATTTGTTTAACCACTTAATTTTAGCAGGGGAAGTGTTTATTGGAGAACAAGTATCCTTGAATTTGGGCTATAATTTTATGCGCCGATTTGATTTAAACATACAAGGTCAACCAAATGCATTGAATGGATTTAGTTCAGGTCTTGCTTTACAATTACAAAGGCTAGAAGTGCAATATGGGAATGCTTTTTTTCAAAAAAATATGTACCATCATTTTTCATTGATGTATAACTTGAAAAACAGATAGTTTAATTCTTTTTCTTTACAGGAAAAATAGCTTTTGGTTTTTGCGCTTCCTTATTTGGCGCTTTCTTTGTAGGAGGGTTACTCTTTATTGGTTTCGGTGTTGTCGTGTTCGTATTAATAGTGGCAGGTTTTTCATCTGTAGTATTTTCAGCTACTGGAATTTCATAATCCGATTCTCCTTTAATTTCTTCATCATTTATTAAAGTTGGCAGTTCCGTATCAAGTTCGGTGCTATCTGCGTTTACAAAGTCGATATTGAAATCGCCAGCCATATTTGAAGGACGATCAAAGTTCGCGTTGGGATCAAGGTTACATGCAGGGTCGGAGGTTACTTTATTCATAAAATAAGCCCAAATAGGTAAGGATGCATGTGCCCCTTGCCCAAAATAGTTGTCCGTAAAACGAATGTATCTATCATCACATCCCACCCATGCACCCGCTAATATTTGTGGGGTATAGCCCATAAACCATAAATCACTATTGTCATTGGTGGTTCCTGTTTTTCCTGCAATAGATTGCGCTTTTATATCATAAGAATATAAACTACGGCCCGTACCTTTTGAAATTACCCCTTGCATCATACTTACAACTGAATAAGCAGTTGTTTCATTAATAACCTTTCTTCTTTGCGGAGAAAAACTTTCAAGTACGTTCCCGTTTTTATCTTCAATTCGATTGATAAATAAAGGTTGCGCATTATAGCCGCCGCCAGGGAACATGGTGTAAGCTTGTACCATTTCATATAGTGAAATTTCAACCGCACCTAAGGCCAAAGAAGGGTAGGCTGGTATATTCGCTTGCACATTACATTTTTTCAAGTATTCAACAAATTGTTTGGCTGCTTCATTTCCATTACCATCAATTTGTTTCATAATATAGGCCGATGCGCAGTTGCGTGATTCCGCTAGTGCTTGTGCCATTGGCATGGCTAATCCAGTACAAGTTCTTGAAGTATTAGGTACCATGCCATAGCCTTCAAAGTTTTGTTGTTGGTCCTGTACAATAGTGAACGGCGTAAATCCTGATTTTTCTATGGCCAAAGAATACAATAATGGTTTGATAGTAGACCCCACTTGACGTCTGGTATTAATGTTAACGTGGTCATATTTGAATGTTTTAAAATCAACACCACCTACCCATGCTTTCACTTCGCCGGTAAAAGGGTCCACTGCTAAAAACCCCGTTTGCAAAATTTGTTTATGGTATTTTAAGGAATCCAATGGCGTCATTATCGTATCAATAAATCGGTTTTTGTTCCAAGCAAAAACGCGCATATTTACGGATTCGTCGAAAGTTTTTCTAATTTCCGCATCTTCAAGATCCTCTTTCTTTGCATTTCTCCAACGATCCGTTTGCTTGATGGCTAATTCTAATTGCGCGCTAAAATCCTTCCAAACACTACCTGTTTTAATATTACTTTGTTTGTTGAACTCGCGTTGTAAATAAGCCATATGTCTTGCAACGGCTTCCTCCGCATATAATTGCATACGTGGATTAATCGTGGTGTAAATTTTTAATCCATCACGAT
>SHWT01000119.1 GCA_009693715.1 Chitinophagaceae bacterium | reverse complement strand
AATGGTGCCCATTAAAACCATTCATAAAATGAGTGAACAACAAGCCGTGCGTGAGTTTAAAGCAGCAGGATTTATATTTGAAAAAAATATCAGCAACCTACCTTGGCAACACTGTATGGTTTTTCGTAAAAATAAATAAGGCAATAATAATTCCAACAACTTGAGGTTTCAATTTGAAACCTCAAGTTGTAAAGATTATAGTGAAATCAACCCAATGACTTTTTACTTGGTTTGTAAATCTTTTGAGGTTGCCAGGGCAATGACCCTGCCTGATTTTCCCACTGCATTATAAAAATGATAAACAACGCCTTTCCATTTTATAACCCATGGTTTGTGCGCATAAGTTTCATCATAATCTGTGGAAGATTTAATTAAATCCTCCCCCTCCCAATCCGTCCAATTCACAAGGTCATAGGAACATGCAAATCTTTCAAAGGCGCCAGGTTTCCAAAATGCACCAAAGTAAAACATCACATACACCTTATTTATTTTGACTATTTGTGCATCTCCACAAATACCTTTGTATTTTGTAATCACGGGAGACGCGCCATATCTTTTCCAAGAAACCATATCATCCGAAACTGCTATACCAATACTTTCATATTTAGCAGTATCTCCTTTTGCATTATAATACATGACAAAAGGATGCGAAGTATGTTTTTGTTTGTCTCTTATAACGGTGCTTTTATAAATAGTTTTGTTTTCAAACCATCTTGTATCAATATCTTTCGGTTGTAAAATTGGTGTTGTTGCTGTTTGCCATTCTACTGGTTTTGTAAGCGTTGAATTGTTTGCCATACCTACGCCCAATACACCGGCTTCGTATCCAATGGTATTACCACCTAAATAAGACATCCAGTATTTATTATTAAATTTTTCTACCTTATAACTCCCTCCCCAATTAATATCTACCAATGACATATAACCCGCTTTTTGGTTGGCGTCCCAGGTATCTTTTGAAAAAGAAAGAATTTTACCTAGTGATTTCCAATCCAATAAATTTTTGCTCTCGGCCATCCAGGTTTCATAGCCTTTTCCATCAAAAACAATATAGGTCATATACCAAACGCCATTTTTTTTGAATATGGTTGGGCTGTCCATTAATTTATTTGCGTCGGGGTGTTTAAAAACAACACCATATTTATAGGGTGTTTTAATTTCATTAAAAACCTGTTCCATCGTTTCCTTAGAAACTATGGTATTATATTTTTTGGCGCCAGCTGATTGTTTTTTATTTTGCGCAGCTGCGAACAAGTGCAATACAAGCAGGGGCAAAAAGAGCAAATTTTTAAGCAGCATAATGATTGGAATTTGAAAATTAAAAAGCCCTCAACGAAAGTTGAGGGCTTGTGTGGCACCACCCGGGCTCGAACCGGGGACACAAGGATTTTCAGTCCTTTGCTCTACCAACTGAGCTACAGCGCCATCCTTTTTTCATCCACCCGCTCGCTTTTCAACGATTGGGTCGCAAATATAGGCAGGGAATCTTATAATTCAAAAAACCAAGCCCACATTATGCCTAATATATTAGTACTCACAGTTTTTAGGGGTTCTTGCAAATGGAATTACGTCTCTAATATTTGTCATTCCGGTTACAAACTGTACCATTCTTTCAAATCCTAGGCCAAAGCCTGCATGGGGCACAGAACCAAATCTTCTTGTATCAAGGTAATAGCTCATCTCATGTAATGGTATATGCATGGCGTTCATTCTGGCCTCTAGTTTTTCTAAGCGCTCTTCCCTTTGGGATCCACCCACAATCTCACCAATGCCCGGCGCCAAAATATCCATGGCCGCTACCGTTTCCTTGCCTGGTTCACATCCATCATTCATACGCATATAAAAAGCTTTAATTGCAGCAGGATATCCTGTAACAATCACTGGTTTTTTAAAATGCTGCTCCACCAAGTATCTTTCATGTTCACTTTGTAAATCAATTCCCCATTTAATATCGTAAGTGAATTTCTTTTTTTTGTAGTGCGTGCTGTTTAATAAAATTTCAATCGCTTCCGTATAAGTAATTCTTTCAAATCCGTTTTCAACAACAAATTTTAATTTTTCAATTAATCCAAGTCCGCTTCTTTTTTCCGTTGGTAATTGTTTTTCTTCCTCTGCCAAACGTGTATCTAAAAATTGTAAATCGTCAATATTATTTTTCATCACATAAGCAATTAAATGCTTAATGAAATCTTCAGCCAAGTTCATGTTGTCTTCTAAATCATTAAAAGCAACCTCGGGTTCAATCATCCAAAACTCTGCTAAGTGTCTGGTGGTGTTTGAATTTTCTGCACGGAAGGTGGGGCCAAAAGTGTAAATGTCTGAAAACGCCATGGCGCCTAGCTCTCCTTCTAGTTGACCACTCACAGTTAAGTTAGTGCTCTTACCAAAAAAGTCCTGTGTAAAATCAATTTCACCAGCCTCATTTTTAGGTGCGCCTTCCAATGGCAGCGTGGTTACGCGAAACATTTCTCCTGCACCCTCTGCATCCGAACTTGTAATAATGGGTGTATGTAAATATAAAAATCCGCGATCGTTAAAAAACTGATGCACTGCAAATGCAAGTGAATGTCTAATTCTAAAAACAGATCCAAATGTATTAGTTCTAAAACGCAGATGCGCTTTTTCTCTTAAAAATTCAAGGGAATGTTTTTTTGGTTGTAAAGGATATTTTTCAGCATCACTATCGCCTAATATTTCTAGAGTGGTTGCTTTTACTTCTACCGATTGGCCCTTACCCAAACTTTCAACCACGGTTCCAGTAATTTTTAATGACGCCCCTGTGGTGATTCTTTTTAAGATAGCTTCGTCAAATTCACCCAAGGAAGCAACGATTTGGATGTTGGCATTTGTACTGCCATCATTTAAAGCAATGAACTGGTTATTTCTAAAGGTGCGTACCCATCCCATCACCACCACTTCGGCACCCGTTGCGGTACCCGATAACAATTGCTTAATTTTAATTCGTTGGTTGAACATATTTGTATTTTCGAATGCCAAAGATAATCCGTTTCAATGGCGAATTGACCCGTTTTAGACATAAAAACACATAAAAAATTGTTTTTTTGTTAAAAATCTGCTTAACATTGCAGTAGCAACGCGCCAAAGGATTCATTTATTATTATTGGCTTGCTACACAAATTTCCCTTATTCAATTTTTTGGTCACTATTATTAAGGCCAACATTTCAAAAAAGTTCTCAAATTATCCCAGCTCTTGATTCGATTTTTAAATAAACCATAGTTACACAGTGCAAGAAAAAGACGACAAACCAAAAAGGGGGCGCAAAGTTGTTGCCACCCCGGCCGCAAAAGCTGCTCCAGCTGCTAGTTCCGAAAAAAAGACCGCTACCAAAAAAGCAGTTCCTGCAAAAAAAACGGGGCCCGTTAAAGACAATAGCGAGGATGACAAAGCTTCAAAAATAGCGCAAGCCTTATTTGGCGACGAAAGTGCGGCAAGTGCTGAAGCGCCTAGTCAAGCTTCCCCTGCAGCTGAAAGCAACGAGCAATCTGGTCAAACCAATCCTTCTTCCCAGCCTGGACAAGGTGCACCCGCGAATGGCGGTGGTCAAAATGGCCCGAACCATCCAGCGCAACGCTACCCGCAACCTAAAAAGGAGCCGGTATTTAATGTTGAGTTTGATGGCGTAATTGAAACCGAGGGTGTTTTGGAAATTATGCCAGACAATTTTGGCTTTCTACGATCTTCCGATTACAACTATTTATCTTCTCCTGATGATGTATATGTTTCTCCTTCTCAAATAAAATCATTTGGATTAAAAGTGGGTGATACGGTTCACGGAACGGTTCGTGTTCCACGCGAGGGTGAAAAATATTTTGCGTTGACCAAAGTGCATCAAGTGAATGGAAAAAATCCAGATGAAATTCGAGATCGTATTCCATTTGATTATTTAACGCCCATCTTCCCTTATCAAAAATTAAATTTATATACAGCCGCGAATAATTATAGTACGCGTATCATGGATTTATTTACGCCAATTGGTAAAGGACAAAGAGGATTGATTGTTGCCCAACCAAAAGTGGGTAAAACAATGTTATTAAAGGAGGTGGCTAATGCGATTGCAGCGAATCATCCTGAATGTTACTTAATTATTTTATTGGTTGATGAAAGACCGGAAGAGGTAACGGATGTGGAGCGTTCTGTAAAAGGTGAGGTTATCGCGAGTACGTTTGATGAACCCGCAGACAAACATGTTAAGGTTTCCTCCATGGCTTTACAAAAAGCAAAACGTTTAGTTGAGTGTGGTCATGATGTGGTAATATTACTTGATTCTATTACACGTTTAGCACGTGCACATAATACAGTTGCACCGAGTTCTGGTAAAGTATTATCAGGTGGTGTTGAAGCAACTGCGTTGTTGCGCCCCAAACAATTTTTTGGTGCAGCACGTAAAATTGAAAATGGTGGATCACTTACTATATTAGCAACTGCATTGATTGAAACTGGTTCTAAAATGGACGAGGTTATCTTTGAAGAATTCAAGGGAACCGGTAACATGGAATTAGTATTAGATCGTCGCTTAGCGAACAAGCGTATATTCCCAGCGATTGATTTGGTGGGTTCTAGTACACGTCGTGATGATTTATTATTAGATAAAGAAGTGTTGGGAAGAATGAATATCCTAAGATTATTTATCAATGATATGAATAACGATGAAGCGATGAATGAGTTATTAAAAAGAATGCGTGGCACCAAAGACAATGAAGAGTTTTTGGCAAGCATGAATAGATAATAAGATTTTACGCGTGGCTTCGCCGCGCCAACAAAAACCTCCCAGCTTAAACTGGGAGGTTTTTTATTTATATTTTTCACGCCAGTCGCTAGCGCGAATTAATCTTTAAAGTAATTACTACGCTCAATTTCTTCGCGTACTTTTTCTGGAACCAGATAACGAATCGTTATTCCGTCTTTGCGATTGTTACGAATTAGTGTTGCAGATAATTGTAACAATGGTGCATCTAATATTTCAACGCGTGCACCATAATCATTGGTGATATCAAAACCATCTCGACGATAAACAATGAATTGATAATTTTTTACCAGTGTTTCAAAATTTTTCCATTTGGGTAAGTTTTGAAAACTATCTGCGCCCATGATTACAGAAAATTCATGTTGCGGATATTTTTCTTGTAAATAAGTAAGTGTATCAATGGTGTAAGAAGGCTTTGGCAAAGAAAACTCAATATCAGACACTTTTAATTGGGTATCGTCTTCAATGGCTAGCTTGGTCAAATGGAGTCGATCATATTCATTTAACAAGCTTCCCTGTGGCTTTAAAGGATTTTGAGGTGAAACAACTAACCACACCTGATTCATGTCGGAATGATTGGCAACATAACTAGCCACCATTAAATGGCCATTGTGAACGGGATTGAATGACCCAAAAAATAAACCGATTTTCATTTGTTTAATTGGTTGATTATCAATTATTTACATTGATTTTGGGGCTATAAAAATACTATCTGCCTCATTAATTCTTAGGCTTAATTGATATCCGGCTACCGATATAGATATAGGATCACCCAGGGGTGCAATTTGTTCAACGATTATTAATTCTCCAGGTATACAGCCCATTTCCATTAGCTTCAAAAATATATCATCATTTTCGAAGGAATGGATTACGCCCGACTCCCCAATTTTTAATTCAGATAGCTTCCTCATAATATTAATACAAAGATAGTTGCTGTTTTACATAAATAGTTACGAAATTTGGAGCATTGAATAATAATACATTATGCGCATACCCATTTCATTTAATACGGCTGATAAAAACACAACACTTACTAATCGTCTGGCTTTAAAGGTGTTTATTGAAAAGGGTTTGAAAAAAGAGGGGATTGCCATTGATACGCTTCAATATGTTTTCTGTTCCGACAAATTCCTTCTTAATATCAATAAGTCCTTCTTGAACCACGATTATTTCACCGATATCATCAGCTTTGACTTGTCTGAAACCAGGGGAACCCTCATTGGGGAGATTTATATAAGTATTGATCGTGTGAAAGACAATGCAAAAACCCACAAGACCAGCTATACGGAAGAATTATTAAGGGTGATATTTCACGGGGCCCTACATTTTTGTGGTTACAAGGATAAAAAGCCTTCCGACGCCAAAGAAATGCGCGCTCAGGAGAATAAATGGCTGAAATCCTATCTAAAATCTATTTCCTGGGCCTGTGTGATCCAAAAAGGTTCCACATGGAACCTTCCTAATTGAAAATACGGTTTTCATAGGATCATTAAAATAATTTTCTATCGGGGAGTATTAAAAGGTTCTACATGGAACGTTTTCTAAATGCCACAATCAATTTTAAAAGGTTCTACATAGAACGTTTTATAAAAAACGATTAATAATAACAGAATTTAAGTTTAATTGAATTGCTTGGTATACAATACAGGCTTATCTTTGCACCCTTATATGTTTCCAAAATACAATGTCATAGTAGTAGGTGCCGGCCATGCAGGTTGTGAAGCAGCGGCGGCGGCGGCCAACATGGGCTCCAAAGT
>SHWT01000118.1 GCA_009693715.1 Chitinophagaceae bacterium | reverse complement strand
CCAGAAATTGATAACCACTTTGTAGGATTATAGTTAATAGCTAATGTTGCAATGCTCCTCGTTAATTCATCTCTACTTCTATTTTTGTTAACATTGAAATAAGGATTATCTAACTCGCCATTCGGGTTACTTGCAAACAATGGCTTTTTCAAACCATCGGCAGTAATATAGTTTTTTGCATTATCATCTTCCGGCCAAGCCATTAAACTCATTAAGTAACCACTTACACCTCTTAAAGGTTTGTCATTACCACTTTTAATAATGCTAAAGCTTGGAGAGATTTCTAATGTTTTACCAATTTTATGATTGGTTACAACTCTTAAATTATATTTTTTATAATTGTTATTGGGCACTGGTGAATTTTCATCCAAAAATGATCCAGATAAACGCACTGAGTTTTTCGCAGTTCCTTGCTCTAATGAAATATTGTGTGTGATGGAACTACTCGGTTGGAAAAAAGCCCTAAGGTTACCATACTTGGGAACATCAGATGTATATTTAAGTCCAAAGTAAGTAAACACATCACTTGGTATACCATTCTGACCTGCATCATAATCAGTCATCACTTTTGGATATCTTGTATAGACAGAAGTTCTAAAACTATTATCATAACTGATTTTCATTTTACCATCAACACTTGTTCCTTTTTTAGTGGTAATCACAATCGCACCCGAACTTGCTTGGCTACCATATAAAGCGGTTGCTTCTGGTCCTTTCAACACAGTTACCGACTCAACATCATTCGGATTAATATCTGCTATACGATTTGTATAATCGTTTGATCTATTTTCTGTGCTCACATTCGCAGCAGATGGCTTAACCGCATAACCCGTGTTTCTATTATTTTCTTGTACGGATTGATTATCAATAATAATACCATCCACAACAAATAATGGTGAGTTGTCTAATGCTAATGAGTTAAACCCTCTTAATACAATTTGAGAACTAGCGCCTGCTAAACCTGAAGTTGGATTAATCGTTAAACCAGCAATACGACCTTGTAAACTATTTACGATGTTATTACGTTGTGTTTCTGCTAATTCTTGCCCTTTTACACTTTGCGCCGAATATCCTAACTCTTTTTTATTACGACGAATATCCATTGCCGTAACTATTACATCTTCTAAAGTATTATCCACTGCCGATAATTTTACATTAATCGTAGTTGAATTTCCAACTCGGATGTCTTTAGTGTCATAACCAACCAAGCTAAAGCTTAGTGATTGGTTTGAAGCAACACTGATTGAAAAGCCACCATTATTATCAGTGGTTGTTGCCGTTCTTGTTCCTTTAATAACAACCGACACATTTGACAATGGCGTGTTATCTGAATTGATAACCTTACCAGACACTGATTTTTGTTGTGCATTTGCAACTGAAACTCCTAAAAAGAGCAACAGCAGTAAAGTGCATAATCCTTTGTTTTGCATAAATTGTAAACTTTTATTAAAAAAATATAGCAATTGGCTATAATTTCAGTCTAAAATTATGTCTATTTTCTTAAATATTAAATTAGTGTACGCTAGTCTACTAGGCCAAATTCTCAGAGTTTGAGCTGTGGATTCGTGTAATTCATACATGAATATGCATTTTAAGATTCAAATTATACATAAAAATACCTGTAAATAATTGATTTACAGGTATTTAACTTTACTGATACATTGTTGTTAGCGCTAGATCTAGTTATACAATTGATTGAATAATAATTTGAAATTTCCATGGGTTTGTGCCCTAAAAGTAATTTCCGGACCAAAAACCGTCAATTTGCCTTTACCAACATTCGTTTCAAATGCTGCTACGCCATCCTGTAAGTAGGCTTGGCCAAAGGCCCAACCGCTTCTTAAGGTATTGGCAGAAGCATACCAAGCTAAAGGCGTTATTTGCTTTTGCGCAATCGCATCGGGTAATAATTTAAAAACAGGGCTTGCATTAAAATACACATCCGCAGTTGCATTCATTCCCCAGTTGGACATATTATTATTATCGAGTGTTACTTGCAATACACTTCCAGGGATATAAAATTTTTCACCGGGTAATGCTTTTTCTTTTCCTGCCACCATTTCAACAAGTACATTTCGTACTGGTGCATTTACATGATAAGCTAAATTCGCACTTGATCCGATCGTTACAATTTTACCGCCGTTTTGTAAAAATTTATTTAAAGCCGGAATAGATTTATTTACGGAGATATTTCCTAGTGTATGTTGAAATTCTTTTGGAACGTCTTCTAACTTAGGCGCTCTTTCTTCATAAGAAAATGAAGACTCATTTTTTAATGCAGGTATCGCACCTTCAACAAAAACCAAAACATCATAGTTGTCATTTAAATTTACAGAATCGATTTCCTTCGCATAAATAAGTTTAAATGGAAAATGATATTGTTCAAAAATCCATCTCACCCAACCAGATGACATGGAACCGCCATACTTATCCCATAAGCCAATACGAATTGGTTGGATTTTTTTTAAAGTATCTGATAGTGGGGTTGTAACACTTGTAAACAGGATACCATAATCTGTGCTTAATTTTGTAATTGAACTTTTTATTTTTTCAGCATGTTTAACGAAATATTGCTCTTTATTTTTATAAACAATTTCTCCAGCATTTAATAATTCATTTACAGCAATATAAGAGGCGTTGTCCTTGGTAGAAAATGTATAACCATAACTATTGTATTGGGTGTTAATTATCTTACCCACTGGTTTTTGAATAGCGCCATATGTCAATGCTTCAAAGGGTCCTGTAAAATCATCTAAGATTCTATCAAAAGTAATACCCATCGTAAACGCAGGCGTCCAGCCAGCTGCATCATACGGACGCACAGGTGGACCACCTGGATATAAAAAATCATTGGGATGATCCTGTGGTTCGAACATATCTAACACATGTGGTCGAAATGCTTGATTTGTTTTTACAATATAGGCGCCTGCTAAATATTTTTTTGTGCCCACCATAAAATCTGCACTAGCGCGATGTACTTTAATTCCACTTTTAATTAAAATATTTACAAATTGAATTGCTGTAGTAGATTGATTAATTGGAATGATATAACCTCGTGGATCACGTGTGGCTGGATTTTTATACACTTTATTAAATACAGCTAATTGAAATGAATCAATTTTGCCGGTTACTTTCTCTGTTTTTAATAACTCGCTGAGGGCATCTGATCTTTTTGGATATAAGGTCCAACTATCTTTACTGCCTGCTTCAATACTATGACGCCCCATGGTATAAATATTATAAAGCAATTCATCTTTATAACGTGAGGCATAATTTAATACTGCATAGTTTAATGAAACAGAATAATCTATTGAATTTTTGAAATACCATTTTTGTGGAAGGATAGGATTAGGCAGTCCACTATTCGGAATTAATCTTTGAGGTACCAAAGGGATATTAGAAGGTGTTGGGCTTCCAATAATTTCAGTTAATAAGCCAATGATATTATGATAGTAAGCGGTGGTTCGCAATCCGCCATTCCACCAGGTTGAATATACAGAGCCGCCTTTCATCGTATAACCAGGTTTACTTTCTGTGTTCAAGCGATTACTCATTGCAGCTCCCAACGCATCAATACCAGTCATTAATAATGGATCATATACGTGATTAAAAGGATCACGATAAGGGGGACCAGCAACCACTGTGCCTGGAGGACCCGTTTGATGGTGATTGTATAAAATTTGAGGCATCCATTCTATATATTGTTGCACACTCATATTTCTAGATTCACTCATGTTGGTCATAAAAAAATCACGATTATTATCGTGCCCAATATATTTTTGATAGAGTCTTGGTAATCCTGAGGTGGTTCTTTTTAAGGTATCACTATTGCGCATATACCAATTGGAAACAAGTTCTTGTCCATCGGGATTTGCATGTACAAATAAAATGATAGTGGATTTTAAAATGCGATTGGTTTCTTCATCTGTTCTTGTAATAATCTGGTATAAGGTTTCTATCCACTGATGAATACCCACTACCTCCGTCGCGTGTAATCCGCCATCAATCCACACCACAGCCTTTCCTTCATTAGATAATTTTTTAGCTTCTTCCGGTGTTATATTTTCTGCACGCGCTAATTTTTGTGCAATGGATTTATATTTTTCAACATTTGCTAAGTTAGCTGGATCAGATACAACAACCATGTATTGATTGCGGCCTTCTTCCGTTTTCCCAATGACTTGTAATTTTACTTTTTTTGAAGTAGTGGCGATTTTTTTTAAATACGCTTCTGTTTGTGTATAGTTGGCCAAATGATAATTGTCACCAATGCCAAATCCAAAATGTGATTTAGGCGTTGGCACACTCTGTGCTCGCGCAAAAAAATGTGCACATATAAAAAAGCCAATTAAGATAATACTTTTACGCATGTAATTAAATTTATAATGATAAGAATATGACTTTGTCTATAAAGCACTACAAAGTATTGGGGCAATTTAAAATTTTTAGTTATCAAATACTAATAATTCATAATTTTTTATTCAAATAATGCAGTCTTTTTTGTAAATTACTTTCGTTGTTCGGTTTTACTTATGAGCAGCATTTAAAAATTATTTTCTTACTCATCATCTGTATAAAAAACAAATATGAAAAATATATTCCTGGTTTGTCTAATGTTCATCACCTTAGGGGCTTCAGCACAACGAAAAAAAGTAGTTTCTCAAATTGCATCCGTGCCATCGGTTAACCCTGTGCCAGATTCCATTTTTAAAAATTTACAATGGAGAAATATTGGCCCCTTCAGAGGCGGAAGGGCCAACACCATTACTGGGGTTATACAACAAGAAAAAAAGTTTTACGCAGGATATACTGGTGGTGGTGTGTGGTCAACAATAGATGGGGGAATCAGTTGGAAAAACATTTCAGATGGATATTTCAAAGTTGGTTCCATTGGTGATATCGCCGTATCAGAATCAGATCCGAATGTATTATATGTAGGCACTGGTGAACATGCGGTGCGTGGTGTAATGACGAGCTATGGAGATGGCGTATACAAAAGCGTGGATGGTGGTTCAACTTGGAAAAATATAGGATTAGAACAATCTAGGCATATTTCTGAAATTTGTGTTCATCCTACTAACCCTGATATTGTATATGTTGGTGCCCAAGGTACGGTGCACGGTCCTAATAATGAGCGAGGTGTATTTAAAAGTACAGATGGGGGCGCGCATTGGAAAAAGGTTTTATATATTAATGACAGCACCGGTATCGCCTCATTATCAATGGACATGAATAATCCAAGAATATTATATGCTGCTGCTTGGGAGCACCGTCGTTTTCCTTGGACCGTATCTAGTGGTGGCAAGGGTTCTTCCCTTTGGAAATCAGTAGACGAAGGTGAAACTTGGACTAAATTAACGGAGGGCCTACCCACTAACTTGGGTAAAATTGGCGTTAGTGTTTCAAGGGTTAATTCAAATCGCGTTTACGCAATTGTGGAATCAGAAAAAAAGAAATCAGGATTATACCGATCAGATGATGGCGGAAAAAGCTGGGCTTTGCTTTCAAACAATCAAGATATTTCATCGCGTTCATGGTATTATATGAAAGTATACGCCGATACTAAAAATGAAAATATCGTTTATGTGCTGAACGCCCCAATGATGCGATCAATAGATGGAGGAAAAACATTTACAAATGTAAAAGTGGGTCACGGAGATACCCATGATTTATGGATTAATCCTAGAAACAATAATTTAATTGGATTAGCAGATGATGGTGGTGGTGAAATTAGTTTCGATCAAGCGAAAACCTGGTCATCCATTATGAATCAGCCCACTGCGCAATTTTACAGAGTAAATACGGATAATGTTTTCCCCTATAAAGTTTATGGCGGACAACAAGACAATTCATCTGTGATCATTGCAAGCAGAAATAATACTGGTGCGATTACCGAAAGAGATTGGAATAATGGTGCAGGTTGCGAATCCGCTTATTTAAGTTTTGATCCTAACGATCCATTACTGGTGTATGGGGGCTGTTATCAAGGATACATTGAAGTATTAAATACAAAGACAAATGAGGCAAAGGATATTCAAGCCTATCCAAGTTTAAATTTAGCGATACAACCCAAGGAAATGAAATATCGTTTTAATTGGAATGCACCAATTGTTACTTCAACACATAACCCTAAAATAATTTACCATGCTGGAAATGTTTTGCTAAAAACTAGTAACGGCGGATTTAACTGGGAAGTAATAAGTCCTGACTTAACTAGAAATGATAAATCAAAACAAGGACCTGGTGGTATACCTTTCACCAATGAAGGTGCTGGTGGCGAAAATTATAATACCATCTTTTATGTGAAGGAATCTCCATTAGATGCAAACACGATATATACCGGAAGTGATTGTGGCTTAGTGTATGTAACCAATGATGCAGGAAAGAATTGGCAAAATATTACACCCGCTGATTTACAAGAATCACAAATTAATAGTATCGAGGTGTCCCGTTTTGACCAAGGAGTGGTTTATATAAGTGCTACTAGATATAAATTTAATGATTATGCATCCTATACATATAAAACGATTGACAATGGAAAAACTTGGACAAAAATTAATAATGGAATAAAAAATGACGACTTCATAAAAGTAATTAGAGAAGACAATAAAAATAAAAATATATTATATGCAGGTAGTGAAAGAGGATTTTATATTTCAAATGATGCAGGTACTACCTGGCAGCCTTTTCAATTAAATTTACCCATTGTTCCTGTTACTGATTTAATGATACGCGATAATGATTTAGTCGCGGCTACAGC
>SHWT01000117.1 GCA_009693715.1 Chitinophagaceae bacterium | reverse complement strand
AAAAAAAATTTATAAATATTATTAATGATGTGCTAATTCTTTGTCTGCTCCCTCAGTTGCTGGATGATGGTCATGATGCGCTTCTTCCGAAGCCATGCCAATATACATAGCAGTAAGCATCGTAAAAATATAGGCTTGTAAAAAAGCGACTAGCAATTCTATCAAGAATATAAAAATTACAAAAGGCACTGCTATTGCAGCTGCATACACAGTTTTAAAAATAAAAATCAAACAAACCAAACTCAATACCAAGATATGACCCGCTGTGATATTCGCGAACAATCGAATCATCAACGAAATAGGTTTGTTAAACACCCCAATTAATTCAATAGGTGCTAAAAATAATTTCATAGACCAATGCATTCCTGGCATCCAAAAAATATGCTCCCAATAGTTTTTGTTAGAACTTAAATTAACCACAATGAAAACACATACCGCTAAAGTCATGGTAAAAGCAATGTTACCACTCACATTGGCACCACCTGGGAATAAAGGAATTAAACCTAAAAAGTTATTGGTCAATATCAAAAAGAAAATAGTCAGTAAAAACGGCATATACTTTGCGTAACGCTTTGCACCAATATTTGGAAGGGCTATTTCATCTCTAACAAATAAAACAATCGGCTCCATAAAAGATTGCAATCCTTTAGGTGCTGAAGTAACCCCTGTTTTTTTATAGGCCCCAGCAGCAGTGAGTATAACGAACAATAAAATAATAACGGATATAAATAAACTGGCCACATTTTTAGTGATAGAGAAATCCCATAATTTTTTACTAGCTGCTACATCAACTTCACCCGCCGCATTGACAATTTTAGCTTTACCTGCAACCAACTTGTAATCAAAATTACCCTTGTAAACCACTGGCGCATGATGATCGTCTACTAATTTTTTTGAAGAAAAAACTTCAAATCCTGCTGGTGTATATAAAATTACAGGTAATGCAATGGAAGTATGCCCCCATAAATGCCAACTATGATCATCCTTGATATGTTCTAAAATTGTTTCAGTAACATTAAAGCTGCCTTCTTCTTTATTAGCATGCTCCGCAGTAGCTGTCGCTGGTTCGCTTGCTAAAATATTTGTTGGTTGCAACAAAATAAAAAGGCTAAAACACAATGCCAGTATTGATTTAATAGGTCTTAGGGCCATACAGATCTCAAAATTTGGTGCAAAGATAGGAATATTCCCCTTGAAATTGCAGAAAAATTGAATAGAAATTGTCCTTAAAATCGTGAGAAATTAATGAACGCAAATACTTGTAAATCAAGCATTTAATTTAATTGGGAGATTTTTTATCCTTGAATTGCATTTCATTGAGTTTTGCGTAAAAGCCCCCCAATTGTAGCAACTGGTCATGTGACCCCATTTCTTGTATCTTTCCTTTATCCAAAACGATAATTTTATCGGCTTTCCGAATGGTGGATAAGCGATGCGCAATCACGATGGAAGTACGTCCTTGTATTAAAGTATCAATAGCTTTTTCAATAAGTCGCTCACTTTCCGTATCAATGGAGGAAGTAGCTTCATCTAATATTAATATGGCAGGATTGTATAATAAAGCACGTATAAAACTTAATAACTGCCGCTGCCCCATGCTCAAGGTAGCACCGCGTTCCATTACTTGGTAATCATACCCTCCAGGCAAACTTAAAATAAAATCATGCATGTCAATCATTTTAGAAGCAGCATGCACTTGCGCCAAAGTTATATTATTATTGCGAAGCGTGATATTGTCATAAATGGATCCTGAAAACAAAAACACATCTTGTAATACCACACCCACGGAAGCTCTTAAAAAATCCAAGGTATAATTTTCAATAGGTTGGTCATCCAGCAAAATATTACCCGACTGATAAGGATACAAGCGATTCAAAATGCTAATCACCGAAGTTTTACCACTACCCGTTTGGCCAACAATCGCAACAGTGGAACCAGCGGCAACTGAAAAACTTAAATCATTTAAAACCCAGTTGTCCCCCTGATAGGCAAATTGTACATTTTTAAATTCAATTTTACCATCCACTTTTACGGGACAAAGCTGCCCTTCGTTTACTGTAATATCTGGATTGTCCAAAACTTTAAAAACCCTTTCAGCAGCCACCATCCCCATTTGCAAAACATTAAATTTATCTGCAATCATGCGCAAGGGCCTGAAAATTTGATTTAAAAATAAAATAAAAGCAACCAACATTCCAGCATCTAAACTTTGGTCTGCTACCCACCATACAATCAAACCCATACTTAAGGCCAGCACCACTTCCACGACTGGGAAAAAAACGGAGTAAGCAAATATCGCTTTGATATTCGCCGACTTATGCCCTTCATTAATTTTATCAAACTTGGTCATTTCTTTTTCCTCAGCTGCAAAGGCTTGCACCACCGCCATGCCTGAAATATGTTCCTGCACAAAAGCATTTAATGCAGCAACCGCATTTCGAACTTGTATAAAACTTTTATTGACACTTTCTTTAAAAAAGTAAGTAGCAATCAACATAATTGGAAATGGAATTAAGCAGACCAATGTTAATTGCCAATTAATAAAAAACATAGTTGCCAATGTGATAATGATGGTTAAAAAATCCGCAAGGATAGGAATTAAGCCATCTGAAAATATATCATTGATGCTTTCAATATCATTAATGGTACGCGTAGTTAATGTGCCAATGGGCGTTTTGTCAAATTGCCGCATTTCCCAATGCATTACTTTGTCGTATACTTTATTGCGCAAATCCCGAATCACTTGCTGGCCCAACCATGCCATGCCGAAAGTGAACAAAAACCGAAAAATGGTTTCTATTATAATAAATGCCACCTGAAAAATGGTGATGCCAATGATTAATTGTATCGCCGATTCAAATGCAGTGTTGGGTAAAAAAAATCGCACCCATTCAGGTAAAATAGTAGGCTTACCAATTGCCGTATTCACCGTGACCTGAATTAAATAAGGGCGAATTGGGGTAAAAAAAGCAAGGACAATTGCCAATACGAGATTACCAATAAACATAAATCGGTAAGGCTGCACAAATGAAAACACCCTTTTTAAAAGGGGGTAATTAAAAAATGATTTGGGCTGTTTCATCATCATAAGCTACAAAGTTACACTATCTATGTCTTGTATGTAAAAATCCTGTTTGATTGTCGTATTTTCGTTATAAGATGGACTTATCCGAACTACATAACGAAGCCAAAATCGCACCCAATTACGATTTAAATCAAGAACAAGAAAATAAAGAAATTGTTCGTCAATATCGTGCATTACTCAAAGCTATTCGAGAAAAATTAAAAAAGGGGGATAAGGAATTATTGCGAACCGCTTTTGAAATGGCCACCCATGCACATAAAACAATGCGTCGTAAAAGTGGCGAGCCTTATATATTACACCCTATTGCTGTGGCCATGATTTGCGTGGAAGAAATTGGGTTGGGGGTTCGAAGCACTATTTGTGCGTTATTACACGATACCATCGAGGACACCGATTTAACTTTAGATGATGTAAAAAATGAATTCGGGAATGAAATTGCAAAAATAGTGGACGGACTAACAAAAATTTCGGGCGTGATGGATGCCAATAGTAGCCAACAAGCCGAAAATTTCAAAAAGATTTTATTGACCCTGACCGATGACCCTAGGGTGATCTTAATAAAACTAGCGGACCGCTTACACAATATGCGTACCCTAGATTCGATGAAACAGGAAAAGCAATTAAAAATTGCTTCTGAAACGATTTGGGTATATGCACCCTTGGCCCACCGCATGGGTTTGTATAATTTAAAAACAGAGTTGGAGGATTTATCCATGAAATACATGGAGCCAGATACTTACAAAGAAATTGCAAAAAAATTAGCGGAAACCAAAAGGGAAAGGACCAAATATATCAACGAATTTATCCGCCCATTAAATGAAAAATTAATTCCCGAAGATTTTGAATTTGAAATGCATGGTCGCCCCAAAAGCATTCACTCCATTTGGAATAAAATAAAAAAGAAAGGGGTCAGTTTTGAAGAAGTGTATGATTTATTTGCGATTCGTATTATTATAGATGTGCCCTTGGATAAAGAAAAGGAAGCATGTTGGAAAGTGTATTCCTTAATTACGGACGAATACCTTCCCTCGCCTGAAAGATTACGTGATTGGTTGAGCAACCCCAAAAGCAATGGATACGAAGCCTTGCACACCACGGTAATGGGCCCGCAAGGGAAATGGGTGGAAGTGCAAATCAGAACCAAAAGAATGAATGAAATTGCAGAGAAAGGATTAGCTGCACACTTTAAATATAAGGAAGGCTCTCAAAACGAAGATCGATTTGATAAATGGTTTGTTCAAATTAGAGAAGCGCTTAGCAACCAACAAGAAG
The DNA here is from genome assembly GCA_009693715.1 of Chitinophagaceae bacterium. Classification (GTDB taxonomy): domain Bacteria; phylum Bacteroidota; class Bacteroidia; order Chitinophagales; family Chitinophagaceae; genus Sediminibacterium. The sequence goes on along the minus strand of SHWT01000117.1, from coordinate 2,450 downwards.
AAGGCATTGATTTTTTACAAGATTTTAAAACCTCTTTCTTAGCAGAGGAAATTTATGTGTATACACCCAAAGGGGAAGTGAAAATGTTGCCCATTAATAGCTCGGCCTTGGATTTTGCTTTTTATATACATACCGCCATTGGATCCAAATGTATCGGGGCCAAAGTGAATCATAAATTAGTACCCATTAGCCATAAATTACGCAGTGGAGACCAAATTGAAATCATCACGAGTAATAAGCAAAAACCCAATGACGACTGGCTGAATAATGTGGTGACCGCGAAGGCTAAAAATAGTATTAAAGATGCGCTGCGGGAAGAAAAAAAATCAATTGCAGAGGAAGGTAAATATACTTTACAACGAAAATTAGAAAGTATTGGCGCACCTTACAGCCCTTATAATATTGACCAACTAGTCAATTACTATAAACAGCCTAGTCAACTTGATTTGCATTTCAAAATTGCAAAAAAACAAATCGACTTAAAGGAATTAAAATTATTCCTGGTATTAGGGGATAAAATTGAGGCGCCTAAGCCTATCCATGTTGCACCTGAGCCTGGTCAAGAAACAAATCCGAATAAATTTGTTCCAAAAAAGGAATCAGAACTGATCATATTTGGCGAATCCAGTGATCAAATAAAATACAGTTTGGGAAAATGCTGCAACCCTATTCCTGGGGATGACGTGTTTGGGTTTGTGAGCACAGGAAAAGGCCTCATTATTCATAGAACCAGTTGTCCAAACGCCACCCAGCTTTTGGCAAATTATGGCCATCGTGTGGTGAAAACCAAATGGGCAAAAAATAAAGAAATTTCCTTCCTTACCGGACTTAGTATTGTGGGTATGGATGATGTGGGGGTAGTGAATAATATTACCACCATTATCAGCGGGGAGCTTAAAATTAATATTGCCGCCATTACCATCGAATCCAAGGACGGCTTATTCGAAGGAACCATCAAAGTATATGTCCACGACAAAGACGAACTCGAAGTATTGGTGGAAAAAATTAAATCGGTGAGTGGAATACAACAAGTTAACAGATTTGACACCGAAACTGTGTAAAAGTTAGTTCAATTAATAATAGTTTAAATAGGTAATCAACTTGTCAATACTTATTTTTGTGTTCTCAAATATTAATCCATGGTAGACGTAATTTTAGGACTTCAATGGGGTGATGAAGGAAAAGGTAAAATTGTTGATTATTTTGCGCCCAATTATGATGTGATCGCAAGATTTCAAGGGGGTCCAAATGCGGGGCATACTTTATATGTGAATGGCACTAAAATGGTTTTACACCAAATCCCTTCTGGCATTTTTCATCAGGATAAAATAAACATCATTGGAAATGGGGTGGTTTTAGATCCGGTTACATTACAAAAAGAATGTGCGGCTGTTAAAGTGATGGGCGTGGATGTTAAAAAAAATCTTTTCATATCAGAGCGAACTAATATTATCATTCCTTCTCACCGTGCACTTGACAAAGCATCTGAATTGTCAAAGGGGGAAGGTAAAATCGGGTCAACGCTGAAGGGCATTGGACCTGCCTATATGGATAAAACAGGTCGTAATGCAATAAGAGTAGGTGATTTACTAAGTAAAAATTTTATTAGCAAATACATTGCGCTTCGCATGAAGCACCAAAAAATATTAGATAGCTACAATTTCAATGAAGATATCAGTGAAATGGAAACCGAGTTTTTTGAAGCGCTTGAGTTTTTAAAAACCTTGAATATCATCAACTGCGAATACTTTATTAATGATCAAATTTCCAAAGGCAAAAAAGTATTGGCCGAAGGTGCGCAAGGTTCTATGTTGGATATTGACTTTGGTACCTTCCCATTTGTCACATCTTCCAATACCATTTCTGCAGGTGTTTGTACTGGATTAGGCATATCTCCAAAATTAATTGGAGAGGTATTTGGAATTTCTAAAGCTTATTGTACCAGAGTAGGCGGCGGTCCCTTCCCTACTGAACTTCATGATGCCAAAGGTGAAGAACTTCGTAAAATAGGAAGTGAATTTGGCGCTACCACCGGAAGACCACGTCGCTGTGGTTGGATTGATCTAGTGGCTTTAAAATTTGCCTGCATGATCAATGGTGTAACACAAATTATTATGACCAAGGCGGATATATTAGATTCATTTGCGGAATTAGAATTGGGCGTTGCATATGAAATGGAAGGAAAACAAATTGACTATGTACCCTTTCAAATTGTAGGCACACCTGTGACCCCTATTTGGAAAAAAATGGCTGGATGGAACACTGACTCCACAAAAATGAAAGATGAAAAGGAATTACCTGCAACCATGAAGTCATATATAGAATTTATTAATAGTTACCTTGGGGTTCCCGTTAAATATGTTTCCAATGGACCAGGCAGAGACCAAATAGTACATTTATAAACTATTAGTTGTTGCAACAATAATCAATGTAGAAAGTTTTAAAATTTA
>SHWT01000116.1 GCA_009693715.1 Chitinophagaceae bacterium | reverse complement strand
GACATCACCGGCGATCGAGAATTAGAATTACTAGGCAGATATGAAGAGAATGCCTATTTTGTTAGAATGATGAAATTAGCAGGCAATAAAAATATTTCACTCTACGAATTACAAGGATTTAGTCATGGGTCCATGAATCTTCCTGGAATTCATTTAATGTATCAAGAAATTGATAAAATTTTAAATAAAAAATAAATTATTTATGCGCATCATTATTACTTGCCTCCTTTTATCACTTGGCCTATTTGTTTCCGCACAAGATTCTTCTATTCAAAAAAAAGATTTAATCAATAGTGCTAAACTATTTGACCTCAGTTTTACTACGAAAGAAATAGATACATTATACTCCGATGTAATTGATAATATAGCCAACTTTAAAGCGATGCACAATTTGCCTTTAGCCAATAGTGTTCCTTTAAGTATGTGGCAAACTCCAGTTTTACCTGGTATGCATTTTAATGAAGTGCAAAAAACTATTCTTTGGAAATTAGACAATACTGTTCAATTGCCTGCAAATAAAAATGAGTTAGCATTTTACTCCGTTGAGCAATTAGCTTCGTTAATTAAAAATAAAAAAATTAGTTCCCTTGCGTTGACGCAATTTTTTATTGAACGAATTAAAAAATGGGGTGACACTTTACAGTGTGTGATTAGTATACAAGAGGACATGGCTTATGCGCAAGCTAGAAAAGCAGATGCGGAATTAGCACAAGGAAAATACAGAGGACTATTACATGGTATCCCTTATGGTTTAAAAGATTTATTCGCTGTTAAAGGCACTAAAACTACTTGGGGAGCTGCACCTTATCAAAATCAAGTGATCGATGAAGATGCTTTTGTATATACTAAATTAAAAGAAGCGGGCGCTGTACTAGTAGCTAAATTTACTTTAGGCGCTTTAGCCATGGGTGATTATTGGTTTGGTGGTAGAACAAAAAATCCATGGAATTTAAATTATGGTTCTTCGGGTTCTTCTGCAGGATCAGCATCCGCAACTGTGGCAGGGTTAGTTCCCTTTGCCATTGGTACGGAAACTTGGGGAAGTATAGTTTCGCCTTCAACAACCTGTGGTGCCACAGGATTAAGGCCCACATTTGGAAGTATTAGCAGAACAGGGGCGATGGCCCTAAGTTATAGTTTAGATAAAGTGGGGCCTATTTGCCGATCAGCTGCAGACGCCGCTGTTGTATTTAATTATATTCATGGTACCGATGGTAAAGATGGTAGTGCAGTAAATAAACCATTTAATTACACCCCAAACAAAGATATTAAAAAACTAAAAATCGCTTACGCAAAAAATTATTTTGATAAAATTAAAGATACCTCAAGAAATGAATTTAAGGTATTGGAAGAATTTAGAAAGTTAGGTGTGCAACTAATTCCAGTAAACTTCCCAGACAGTGGCGTATATAATTTCAACATCATGGATGTTGTTATTGGTGTAGAATGTGCAGCGCAATTTGATGAAATGACGAGATTAAATATTGACGATGTCCTAACCAGACAAGCAAAAAATGATTGGCCTAACCAATTTAGAACCGCCAGATTTGTACCGGCTGTAGAATATATTAATGCACAGAGACATCGCTATACACTTATGCAAAAAGTAAATGAAGTGATGCAGCAATATGATGTTATTATATGTCCTTCAAAAGGAGATGGCAATCAATCGGCCATTACAAATTTAACAGGCAACCCTGTTGTATGTGTGCCCACTGGTTTTGATAAAAGATTCAATTTACCCACTGGTATAAGCTTTGTAGGTAACTTATATGACGAGGCCACTATTTTATCCATTGCACAGGCCTATCAAAAAGCAACGAATTGGGAGGAGGCACACCCTATCCGATTTAAATAAATTTATACGGTAAAAAACATAGACCGATTTAATTTACCAAATAATCAAATACCCCGAAATTTGAAAAGTTTAAGTATCTTAGATAAGCATAAATTTATTGAAATGAAATTACCTATCAGCTTTTTGGCTACGCTGTTAATACTATGTATTTCCTGTAAGCAACAACCCGATTTTGACGCTATTAAAATTGGAGAAAATAATTGGATGATAAAAAATTTAGATGTGGTTACATTTAAAAATGGCGATACGATTCCCGAAAGCAAAACGAAAGAAGAATGGGTGGAAAATGGAACTGCAAGAAAAGCAGCATGGTGTTATTATAATAATGATATCGGGGAAGGTGCACAATTTGGAAAATTATATAACTGGTATGCCGTAAATGATCCAAGAGGATTGGCTCCGGAAGGTTGGCATATCCCAACCGATGTAGAATGGGGCTTATTGGTATTAGAATTGGGTGGAGATAAAAAAGCAGGGCATGCATTAAAATACACTTACGGATGGGCAAATAATAAAGATAGTGCTGGCAATGGCACTAATACGAGTGGTTTTGAAGCATTGCCCAGTGGTTTAAGAAATGGCTTAGGCGCATTTGGCTATAAAGGTCAAGGTGGTGGATGGTGGTCAAATACTGCAATAGATACTGCAAAATCTTGGTACAGATTTGTATTATATGCTAGCCCAATGGTTTTCAAAGACGCTTACGGCAATAGAAATGGATTGGCAGTTAGATGTGTAAAAGATAAATAATGAAAAATATTATTAAAAATAATTTCATCATTTTAAGTGCCTGTTTGCTGATGGTAGGATGTGCATCTAAAAAAGATAATATCATTTTTGATAAGGATAATGGCGGCTTGTATTTACCGGATGGTTTTGGCGCAGTCGTTGTAATTGATAGTATCGGCCCTTCCAGACATTTAGCAATAAAAGACAATGGTGATATTTATGTAAAATTAAAAATCACTTCAGATGCCCCCGGATCGGTAGCGTTAAGAGACGAGAATGGTGATGGTAAAGCAGATATTATTCAACCATTTGGCAGTTATTTAAACGATGGCATTTTCGCAACAGGCATGCGTATAAATAATGGCTATTTATATTATAGTACAGAACAGGTCGTATACAGACAAAAATTAGACAAACAATTAGTACCTACATCGAAACAAGAAATTATTTTGATAGATGAAAGTGCGCAATGGCATATCGCCAAACCATTAGCCTTTGATAATGTAGGGAATATGTATGTACCGTATAGTGCTCCTTCTAATGCATGCGCTAGTTTTATCAATACTAGTGGAACTTCTGTAAAACAAGCAGGCCAAAATCCTTGTCCTGAACTAATCAATCGTGCAGGTGTATGGAAATTCAAAGCAAACGCATTAAATCAAACACAGAAAGATGGAACACAGTTAGGTACTGGCCTGAGAAGTATTGTTGCCATGGATTGGAATAAACAAACCAACGCTTTATTTGCTCTGCAACATGGCAGAGATGATTTACATTTATTATGGCCACAATTTTATTCAGCATGGGATAATGCAGTTACGCCAGCAGAGGAGTTTTTTGAAATAAATGAAAATAGTAATTATGGTTGGCCATATTCCTATTACGATGCGCTTACCAAACAAAAATTACAAGCACCTGAATATGGCGGAGATGGAAAAAAATTAGCTATTGATCAAACCTATACAAACCCACTAGCTACATTCCCTGCACATTGGGCACCTAATGATTTGTTATTTTATACAGGTGACCAATTCCCTAATAGATATAAAAACGGTGCCTTTATTGCTTTTCACGGATCTACCAATAGAGGTCCCTATCCTCAAGCAGGTTACATAGTAGCGTTTGTACCATTTGAAAATGGAAAACCAGCAGGTGAATGGGAAGTATTTGCAGATGGTTTTGCTGGCGTTGATACCATTGTAAATGTAAGTGATGCCAAATACAGACCCATGGGACTTGCGGAAGGACCTGATGGATCTTTATATATCAATGATTCCAAGAAAGGGAAAATATGGAGAATACTATACAAAGAAGATAGATCCAAATTTAATGCATCCGCTTTAACTAAAATGGAACAAAGAAAAGTTTCAGCTAATAACATTAAAACACCAGATGCACTAAAGGATATCATACAAATAAAGTATAGTAAAATTGGTGCCCAAATTTATCAGACCTACTGTACCAATTGTCATCAAAGCAATTTAAATGGCGATGGGAATAGAAATCCTTCTTTGATTAAATCGAACTACCTCAACGATAAATCTAGTTTTCGAAGTTTAATTTCAAATGGCAAAGGGAATATGCCTGCATTTAAGAATATTTCAGACAAAGAAATAAACGAACTAGAAACTTACCTACAATCGGTCATTAATAAAAAATAGGGGCATATATATTTTATTGTAGCTATAGCATTTAAAGAAGTAATTAAAGCAGTGGTTTTACTTAAAATATTTCATAATCTCATCAGCAATTAAATGATGACCATTGGCATTTGGGTGATTTACTTGAGACATTAAATCAACTAACGCAACTCCTTGCTTTGTTTTATTTTTAAAGATTGCATAAGTATCAATTAGGCCAACATTAAAATATTTCGATAATTGTATTATTTGAAGCGTATGTTGGTCAAGAATGGTTTGATCATTCTTAATGTCAACAGTTTGGTCTGGGCTAGGCGTCAATAGGATTACTTTGATATTTTTATCCAAAGCAGCACGAATCATTTTTTCCCAAGCAATTTTAGCTCTTACTAATCCAATACCCCTGTCATTTAAAGCATAGTCAATAAATACAACATCTGGTGTGTGATTTAGCACCTGCGACTCGAACCTTTTTTCACCGCTTTCTGAATGCTCACCTCCAATTGAAGTATTGATGATGTTTACTACGGTAAAAGGATATTTTGATTTGATTTGTTCTAAAACAATATACGGATAGGAAGCAAGTGTATTAACAACTGGTGTTTTAAAGTATCCAGCCGGCACCGAATGGCCATGAAAAACTAAATTGATTGTTCTGTTTTTGGGCCATTCAACCTGCATTTGCCCTTTTATTTGTTCTAAATAAAGTTCTTGGGAAGCAACTTCTTGGCTATTTAGGCGTAAGCATGAAAAGATAATAGATGCTATTAAAAATGATTTTATTTTCATGCTTATAAATTAAGGATATTATGTGTTTTAAAAATAAGCTTTCTGTTTGAGATTTAATTCATGTTTTTAGGCAATAATTTTTAAGCGTGCTATGCCAGATCCGGCTATTTGAATAATCCCACCCAATGTAAAGGCAAAAAAAGACGGACTGGCCTAATCCATTAAGCCAATATTTTCGTATCAAGGGGGTTTTGATGATACTATATTGTTAATAATAAATTAATAATAAGTTCGTATACTGATAACATGTTAGGGGTATTTTCATGCTCAAATTAAAATCATGAAACAAATTAAACTCATTTATCTAGTACTTATAACGGTGGTTATATTTTCTTGCCGTAAACAGGATGCAACGCCCCCATTAGAGAACACTCAGAACGAGGATTTAGCAGGTTATGTTGAAGTAGCCTCTATCAATTTAGGTGGCTTAGGTGCAGCAGAAATTACAGCTTTCGACCCAGCAACTGATAGATTATTTGCAGTAAATAATAGCGCTGAAAATAAAATTGATGTAATAGACATGAGCAATCCTGCTATTTTAACTGTGATAAAATCAATTAGCATGCTTCCATATGGTGGTTATGTAAATAGCGTTGCAGTGAGTAATGGGAAATTAGCAGCAGCCATCGAATCTACCAACAAACAGGCGCCTGGTAAAATAGTTGTATTCAATACAACAACCTATGCTGAAATTAAATCAATCAATGTTGGTGCTTTACCGGATATGGTCACGTTTAGTCCAGATGGCAATTATATAATATCAGCAAATGAAGGCGAACCTAGTGATGATTATCTTAATGATCCTGAAGGAAGCGTTTCTATCATTAAAGTAGCTGACTATTCTGTTGTTACCCTAAATTTTGCCTCTTTTGAAAGCCAGTTAGCTAGTTTAACTGCTAAAGGATTTAGAATTTTTGGGCCAGGTAAAAATTTCATTAAGGATATTGAACCAGAATATGTAACGGTTTCTGATGATTCAAAAACCGCGTATGTTACGTTACAGGAAAATAATGCAATTGCTGAAATTGACATCACAACGGCTACTATTAAAAAAATTACACCCCTTGGATTTAAAGATTATTCTTTAGCGGGCAATGGAATTGATGCAAGTGATAAGGACAATAAAATTGAATTTACCAATTACGCTAAAGTATACGGTATATATATGCCAGATGCGATCGCATTTTTTAATTACAATGGAACACCTTATTTATTTACAGCCAATGAAGGTGATTCAAGAGAGTACAAAGCCTTTGTTGAAATGAAAAGAGTTAGTGCAGTGTCGTTAGATGCAACAAATTTCCCAACAGCTGCAACACTTAAAACAGATGCAATTTTAGGAAGATTGAATATTACAACCACTTCAGGCGATGCGGATGGTGATGGCGATTTTGATGCCTTGTACTCATTAGGGTCTAGGTCCTTTAGTGTTTGGAATGCCACAACAGGTAGCCAAGTATTTGATAGCAAAAATGAACTAGATATTAAAGCTAAAGAATTGGCTATTTATGATGATGGTAGAAGTGATGATAAAGCGGTAGAGCCTGAATCAGTATGCCTTGGTAGAGTAGGAAGTAAAAATATCGCAATTATTGGATTAGAAAGAGCCGACGCCTTTGCTATTTATGATATCACCAATCCAACTGCTCCGGTATTTATTAAAATGTATAAAACAGGGGATGCGCCAGAAGGCCTTATTTTCATACCAGCTTCTAAAAGCCCTATTAACCAAAGTTTGATTGTTACTAGTAACGAAAATGATGGAACAGTTAAAATATACAAAACAACTAAGTTGTAAAATATATTAAGCTTTGGGCTTTAAAAATTAAAGCAGCTTAATCTGAAGATATATTAATC
>SHWT01000115.1 GCA_009693715.1 Chitinophagaceae bacterium | reverse complement strand
TGTGGCGTTCCACATAATGTTCTCTTTGGTTTTCGGCAAAAAATCCAAGGGTGACTGCTAAAAAAAGCATGAAAAATTCTAAAAAATGTTCTTTCCATTTTTTGGGGCCATGATGCGAATGTGGATGATGTACTTCCATTTTTATTTTTTTTAAAATTAGTCGTTTTTCATGCAATATTTACATAGTATTCTTTAAAATTTGATTAATTTTCAATTCCCAAATAATCAATTGTAATTATATGCGTAAAGTATTTTTTATCGGATGTTTAAGTATGGCTTCTTTTATTGGTTTCGCACAAAAAAAGCCAACCAAAGTGGTAAAAAAAGTAGTTGCTAAAACCACTACTAAAGCAATAGAACCAATCGCTCCAATCCAACCTCCATTAAAACTATGGTATGATGCACCTGCGCAATATTTTGAAGAATCATTGGTGTTAGGAAATGGGCAGCAAGGCGCTACGGTATTTGGGGGCATTTCGACCGATAAAATTTATTTAAATGACTTAACACTTTGGTCCGGGGAGCCGGTGAATGCCAATATGAGCCCCAATGCCTATAAAAATTTACCAGCAGTACGTGAAGCACTTGCTGAAAAAAATTATAAAAAAGCCCAATCACTTGTAAAAAAACTACAGGGTAAATTTTCAGAGTCCTATGCACCTTTAGGTACTTTATTATTGGAATTTAATGATGATCCTTTTATCAGTGATTATTATCGAGAGTTAGATATCGATCAAGCAATTGCAAAAGTAAAAACAGAATCAAATACCAATACCATTGAAAGAGAGTATTTGGTTTCAAATCCTGATAAGGTTTTTGTAATTCATTTAAAAAGTAAAAAACCAGGCGCACTTGGATTTACAGTTCGTTTTGAATCTTTATTATTACACACGACCACTGCTACAAACAATTTCCTACAAGCCAATGGGGTTGCACCTGTGAAGGCAGAACCAAACTATGTTGAAAAAAAGCGCAATACCATTATATTTGATAAAAAAAGAGGTACGCGCTTTACAGCTGACATTCAAATTAAAACGAATTCAGGAAAAATTACCAATACAGATTCAAGTTTGAGTTTGGCTAATGCGACGGAGGCGACTATTTATATTTCAATGGCGACCAGTTTTAATGGATACGATAAAGATCCGGCGAAGCAAGGATTAAATCAAACTACAATTGCGCAAACACAATTAACTAAAGCAGTGGGTTTGGGATGGGATGAAATTAAAAAAAGACATGTTAAGGATTATCAAACTTATTTTAACCGCGTTGCTTTAAAATTAGAAGGTGACCCGTCTCCTAACTTACCCACCAATGAGCGTTTAAAAAGATATGCGAAAGGAGAATCGGATCCATATTTAGAAACCTTATATTTTCAATTTGGGCGCTATTTGTTAATTAGTAGTTCACGCACGCCTAATGTACCTGCGAACTTGCAAGGAATTTGGAATCACTACTTACAACCACCATGGTCGAGTAACTACACAATGAATATAAATGCAGAGGAAAATTATTGGTTGGCCGAAAACACCAATTTGACCGAAATGCACCAACCCTTTCTGCAGTTCTTAAATAATTTGTCAACTACTGGAAAAATTACAGCCAAAACATTTTATAATATGCCGGGTTGGGTGTCACATCATAACTCGGATATATGGGCGATGTCAAATCCGGTAGGAAATTTTGGCGAAGGGGACCCAAGCTGGGCAAACTGGCCCATGGGCGGTACTTGGGCCTCAGCACATTTATGGGAACACTATTTATTTACACAGGATGCACAGTTTTTAAAACAAAAAGCATATCCTATTATGCGCGGTGCTGCCGAGTTTTGTTTGGCTTGGCTAATCAAGGATTCTGCTGGCAAATTAATTACATCACCTTCCACTTCACCAGAAAATGGTTTTATCACGTTTACTGGTGTTAAGGGGAACACTTTATTTGGTGGTACAGCCGATTTAGCGATGATCAGAGAATTATTTTTAGATGTGATTGCTGCACAAAAAATATTAAAAAATGACTCTGCTTTTGCAACAAGTATTAATACCGCTTTAAATAATTTACATCCTTACCAAGTGGGTAAAGCTGGTAATTTACAAGAATGGTATTATGATTGGGCGGATTCCGAACCAAAGCATCGTCATCAAAGTCACCTGTATGGATTATATCCAGGCACACATGTAACCCTTGAAAAAACGCCATTAATTGCGAATGCTGCTAAAAAAACATTGGAAATAAAAGGAGATGAAACTACAGGCTGGTCAAAAGGATGGCGTATTAATTTATGGGCAAGATTAAAAGATGGTGAGCATGCTTATAAAATGTATCGTGAATTATTAAAGTTTGTACCTCCCGATGAAACAAAAGAAAATTATACAAAAATGGGTGGTACCTATCCTAACTTATTAGATGCGCATCCACCCTTTCAAATTGATGGAAATTTTGGAGGTGCTGCAGCGGTTGCTGAAATGTTAGTACAATCCAATGCGGAGTATATTGAATTACTTCCCGCCATACCTAAAGCTTGGCAATCAGGTACAGTGAAGGGTTTGAAGGCAAGGGGGAATTATGAAATTGATATGACTTGGCGTAAAGGACAAGTAACGAATTTGAAAATAAAATCAAGCACCAATGCAACTGCTACTGTTTTAATGAATGGAAAAATGGGAACGGTTAAAACAGTTAAGTAATTTAATTTTTAATTGGTAAAGAATTTGGAAATAAAACCAATATCATATTTATATCTATTAAGCCAAGTATTTCTAGATGGCATCTAGAATCAAAAATTATACAAGCAAACACACTTACTGCCCAATTGATTTGGGAATTTGGTAAAAAATCATGTTTCCTACATCATTAGTCCAATAACTAGTATGAAATAGCTTACATTCATAGGATAATACAAATGCTATAAAAAAATTTATCGTTCTAAGTTTAGTGTTATTAGCTACAGCAGCACAATCTCAAAAACAATACACACTTAGTGGTGATGTAAGTAAAGTAAAGGAAACGGTTTCCAAAGTATACTTATCCTATTATTTTAATGGTGTATCCACCCAAGATAGTGCAGTAGTTACAGATGGTAAATTTGTATTTAAAGGAACTGTTGCCGAGCCCATCTTAGGTAATTTGCGTGCAGCGTATAAGGTAGATACTTCCGTTAAAACAAAACGCATGGTATCTTATAAAAAAGATGTTACACCTATCTATCTTGAAAACTCAGCGATTCAATTATCAAGTATTGATTCTTTTGCAAATGCAACCATCAAAGGTTCTAAGTCACATGTTGAATATAATAAATTAAAAGCGTTTATAAAACCTGTTTCAGATAAGATGGAAGCATTAAGTGCCACCTATAGTGAATTATATAAAAAGAAGGACGAAGCAGGTATGAAAAAATTAGATGCAGAATATAACAAGGTAGACGCGGAGATGAAAGCAAAACAAAAAGAATATGTTTTAACAAATTTAAATTCACCAATAGTTATGTATGCCTTTGGTAATTATGCTGGCTATAGTATTAATGCGGATGAAGTTGAACCACTATTTTTAAAAATTCCAATAGCGGTTCGCAATTCAACGAAAGGAAAAGAAATGGAAGGTAAAATAGCCATTGCTAAAAAAACAGGTATAGGTAAACGAGCTATTCAGTTTACACAAAACGACACAGCTGGTATTCCTGTAACACTTGCTTCCTTCAAAGGCAAATATGTATTGGTTGATTTTTGGGCAAGCTGGTGTGGTCCTTGCAGACAAGAAAATCCAAATGTAGTTGCAGCGTTTAATAAGTATAACGCTAAAGGATTTACTATATTAGGTGTTTCATTAGACCAACCTACTGGTAAAGAAAGATGGATGGAAGCAATACATAAAGACAACTTAACTTGGACGCAAGTGTCTGATTTAAAATACTGGAAGAATGAAGTGGCTCTAATGTATGGCGTGAATGCAATTCCGCAAAATTATTTAATTGACGATCAAGGAATTATTATTGGGAAGGATTTAAGAGGTGATGCATTAAATGCGAAGCTGGCTGAATTATTTAAATAAAATAATTTTAGTATCTTACTATTATGGGATCCTGTTCGTTGGTTAATAATTTTCGAAGTAGGGGATCCCTAAGAATTGAGGTATAATGCACCCATTTCCCATTTACCTTTATTTTATCCATAACTAACCTTATTCCGTGGCTATAATCTACATACGAATTAATATGCCCTGCATATAAAGGCTGTATAGGTGTTCCATTTAGTTGATGCCAACCATAAATAGCAACTCGATTTATTTTTCCTTGTTCATTGAATTTATTACTCAATACTACATCTTTTTTTATTCCACTAATTAATCCCCTTTTTCCTTTACGCAATCCTTCAATCATTAAATGGTGTTGCCACATGGTAATTGTACTATCTCGAAAGGCATACATGGGAATAGGTTCTAATTGTACTTTACTATGTGTGTATATTTCTTCCACCATCTTTGTAGTAGGCAAAAAGCAATGTAAACTGTCTGCTATTTTTTGCGCAGCCATCGGAGTTAAAGGAATTCTAGCCCAATCTTTATTGTTCCCAACCATGAGATAATCAGGTGCAACAAAATACGTAGCTCGAATTATTTCGTTTTTATCATTTACTATTTTGGTATGAACTTTGGTAAATTTTTTATAAAAGGAAGGGATTTGTCCCTTTAAGATTGAATTGATTGCAAATGAATCCCGCTCTTTCCATTGGTAAGCAACCGCTTTTTTATAAAAGTCATAACCGCCCATTTTATTATTTGCGCTAGGCATTGTTAATTTTTGATAACTACATGCGCTAAGGAATAGGCAGAATAAGGAAAGCTTATTCATCAACAGCGCATGTATAATATTAGGGTGCCTCACAGGTAGTTTAATTTAACCAGTCGTATTTTTTTGCATTCAAAGCATCTGGTGTCCAGCTTTCAAAAAATTCAAATACTTTTTCTTTACTGTAGTTCTTATCTTTTTCCAAATAGCTACTGTTTTGCGTATGCAATCTTTTGCCTTTTGCATCTAATATTACAAATACAGGAAAACCAAACCGCGCTGGATACTCATATTTTTCCTGAATGCTTTTGTTTTTATTTTCTTTTGAATAATTGACATGCACAACTACATAACTTGCTTTAATAATAGAGTCAATTTTTTTATCACTTTTGGTGAAGGCATTAAATCGTGCACACCAAATACACCAATTACCCCCCATTTGTAAAAAAATATGTTTGCCCTCTTTAGCTGCAATTTTTTCAGCAGCTTTAATCGCAGAATCTACATTTTCATAGGGGTTATATAAATTAAATGTTTTCATATCTGGTTCCGCAGAGGCTGCTGGCTGAGAAGTCACTAGTTTAATTAATGGGGTTGTTTGTTGTGCGTTAGTTTGTAATATACCCAGTACAAAAAGGATCAAAAAAAGATTTTTCATAAGTTGATGTAATTAAGTGTGTATATATTATTTTGTAAAAGAGTTTACCATTTGTTTTGAATAGCTTCGATACTTGTGTTTTTATACAATGCATTAAATTCTGCTACTGCTGTATTAATGCCTTGTACTTTTTCCTTTTCATTTTTCCAAAGTACTTGTAAATCAGCCAATTTATTTTTTACCCCTTGTGTTACCTTAGGATCATTTATATCTATTAAACCTTTTAAATGAAAAAAGTCAACATTTAATTTACTAGGCCAATTAATTACATCCTGCCCGTTTTGAGTTCGACTTTCAATAATAGCGCTTTCCCAAGTATCAATCCTTTTAATTAAACTATCAGCTGCGCTTGTAATTACTTTTGCTGTTTCAATTTTACCTAATGTTTCACTATAAAATTGTAGTTGCTTTTTAATTCCTCGAAGATTGTTCACTGTAGTATGTATATTACTGATGGTGGTACTAATATTTTCCAATAACAATTGCTGCTCCTGCCAATCAAGATTAGTGACTTTAATATTAGGATTAGGCAAAACGGTTATATTAGTTTCAACCATTTCCTTTTTATATTTTAATTGTGCTTTATATTTTCCAGGCGGTACTGCATATCCACTATAACTTCCTAATACAAATGCACCATTCACATCAGGAGATAGATCATCAGTTCTAAAATCCCATAAAAATCTGTTGTGTCCTTCGTTATCACTAAGCTTGATTTTTGGAGAAGGCCCTCCTGGATATTTTTTAAAACTAGCATCTTCGATATTTGTATAACTGCGTATTAGTTTTCCTTTATCCGTTATAATGGATAGATGTAGGGTATCTTTTTCATCTAACTTAGGTAAAAAATAATCTAGAATAACACCCTCGGGTGCATTTCGTCCCATGGCTGCATTTTTTTCAGGCAGTCCATTCCCTGCGCCATATTTGTATGCATACTTAGGCGTAATGATCGTAGGTACTAATATGCTGTTAAAGCTTGCATTTTGTTGAATAGCGCTAATGTCATCTAAAATCCAAAATGCACGTCCTGCTGTAGCCGCGACTAAATCATTATCGCGTATCATTAAATCAGTAACAGGAACAATGGGTAAATTTAATTGAAAAGGCTGCCAGGTAGTACCTGCATCATTTGAAATATAAAATCCTCTTTCACTACCTGCGTATAATATATTTTTATTTTTATTGTCTTCTCTAATTACTTTTATAAAGTCGTCATTTTTTATTCCGCTATTAATTTTTGTCCAAGTTTTTCCATTGTCTGTTGTTTTATATGTATAGGATGCATAATCATTAAATTTATATCTAGTCGCACTTATATAAACCACCCCTTGATCAAAACGGGACACCTCGATACTATTAATTTGTGCTTCTTGTAAATCAGCGGGTGTAATATTTTGCCAATTCTTTCCTGCATCATTGGTTACATACACTAA
This sequence comes from Chitinophagaceae bacterium, assembly GCA_009693715.1. Taxonomy (GTDB): domain Bacteria; phylum Bacteroidota; class Bacteroidia; order Chitinophagales; family Chitinophagaceae; genus Sediminibacterium. The sequence continues at coordinate 108 of SHWT01000115.1, read as the reverse complement.
GCCACAATCACTTCCTGTATATATCGTGTTTGCATCTAATGGAGATTCCTTCACATAAAAGATGGTATTATAATTTTCGCCACCAGCACCTTCATTGGTGAAAGGTAT
>SHWT01000114.1 GCA_009693715.1 Chitinophagaceae bacterium | reverse complement strand
AATTGTCAGGAAGTTCCAACATATTCCATGAAAAGTGTGCGCTCCCTTTTTGCGCCTCTTTTCCCTTAGAAAGAGACACATAACGGGAGCAACAACATTTCTAACTAATTGAAAATTAAACAGATGTGATATATTCGTTGTCTTCATAACCCTGAGGTCCCGGGTTCAAATCCCGGTCTCGCTACATGAAAATCAAGGACTTACGTTAAATCGTGGGTCCTTTGTTGTTTTGCGTCATTTTTTAATTGTAAATGACGGAAACGCTAAACGACCAAAAGTCTACATTGTTTTGACAACAGACATCTCTTAATGCTTTTGATACTGTTGAGGTAGAAATCACCAAGCTTACAGCGATGTCGTTTTACTTTTTTTGATTTATACTATCTAATAGGAAAATTTAACGAAAACGATGTAGTAAATATATATTGTACAATACCTAATTACAAGCCCAAATTTGCTCATTTTTATAGAAGTATCTTTTTTTTAACTCAAACGATTGCTATGCTAATTAGAAAATTACTATTGGTTTTGGTTTTATTTCTTGGTTTTACTTCACTTAAAGCGCAAAAAGTAATTACCGGTAAAATTTATTCCTCAGACGGTCAAACGCTTGGTGGGGCGACTGTAAACGTTAATGGTAGTAAATTAAAAACCACTTCAAAAGAGGATGGAACATTCACTATTTCATTACCAAATGGAGTAAGTGATATCCTTACTTTTTCTTTTGTGGGATATATTAATTTAACAATAGACACAAAAAAAGATCTTTTTGATAAAATCATATTACAAAGAGATGAATCGGTACTCAATGAAGTTGTTGTAGTAGGATATGGATCTCAGAAAAAACGTGATGTAACTGGAGCTGTTGTTTCATTATCAAAAGACAGACTAGCACAATTGCCTAATACTAATATTGCACAAGCTTTACAAGGTACTTTACCTGGTATTCAAATTAATACCAATAGTGGGGGTGCTGAGGGTAATGATCTTTCAATAGTAATCAGAGGAAGAAAATCGATTAGTGCAAGTAATGGGCCATTGATTGTTTGGGATGGTATACCATATGATGGTGGAATTTCTGAATTAAACCCTAATGATGTTGAATCAATTGAAGTGTTAAAAGATGCATCTGCTGCAGCCATTTACGGTGCTAGGGGATCTAATGGTGTAATTATTGTTACCAGTAAACAAGGCAAAAAAGGCAAACTCAATATTACCTATGATGGATCTTACGGAACTCAAAGTATTACCAATAGGCCAGAATTGTTAACGGGCACTCAATTTTATGACTTTAAAAAGAACCGCCTCAATTCGCCAAATGTTATATCACCAGCAGAACAAGCCATATATGACGCAGGCAATTTTGTTGATTGGTATAGTTTAGCGACACAAAATGGCTCAAGGTCACAGCATTCTATTTCTGTTGCCGGCGGAACTGATAAAGTATCTTTTTATTTTGGTGGTACATTTTTGGACGTAGATGGTGTTGCGGTGAATGACCGTTTTAAAAGATATTCATTAAGACCAAATTTAGATATTAAGGTAACGCCATGGTTAACGATTGCATCAAGTACACAATTCTCACTCCAAAATAGAGATGGATTGCCTGTAGAATTCCAGGATAGTAGAAACACTGGCGGAGGTGCTAATTTCTTTAATCCGTTAACGGCACCCTACAACACTGACGGTTCTATAGCTCTTTATGCTTATGCAGATTATCCTCCATCAAGAAATCCTTTATCTTCTTTGTTGGTAAAAAATAGTGATAATTCTTACAGGGTATTTACAAGCAACAGTGTAAAAATTGATATGCCTTTTATCAATGGACTTTCATATAAATTGAACACCGGTGTTGAATATGAAAATACAGTTCGTAAAACATACTCTGGCAGAGATGTGGCGGCAGGTTTTGAGACAAATGGATTAGCATCAAATTATACAGCCGTTACAAAAAATCTAACGGTTGAAAATATTGTAAATTATTCTAGAGAATTTGGAAAGAATTCAATAAATACTACTCTTCTATACAGTAGTCAAAGCAATGAATTTGATAGAGATCAATTAAATGGTCAAGGTTTTCCTAATGATGTGCTTACGAACTATCAGATGGCTGCTGCAACGCTACTTACCCCTTCTGCAGTATACTTTAAGCAAAATCTACTCTCTCAAATGGGGAGGTTGAATTATGGTTTCGATGGCAAATATTTACTTACTTTAACTGCACGTCGAGATGGTTTTTCTGGATTTGGCGCCACAAAAAAATATGGTATATTCCCATCAGCAGCCGTTGCCTGGAATATTCATAAAGAATCATTTTTCAAAAATATTGCTGTTATCAATAATTTAAAGTTGAGGGCTTCCTATGGTGTTAATGGAAACCAAGCTGTATCAGCTTATAGTTCATTGGCAGGATTATCTAGTGCCCCTTATTTAACGGGTTCTACTGTTCTTCCAGGATATGTTCCAAATGGATTATCCAATGAGCAACTAGGGTGGGAATCAACTAAGTCATTATCTCTAGGATTGGATTTTGGCGTATTAAAAAATAGAATACAAGGCTCTTTAGATTATTATAGTGCAAACACAAGTGATTTACTTTTAAATAGAGCTATTCCATCTGTTCAAGGATTTACAAGAATCTTACAAAATATTGGGAAGACGGCTAATACGGGTATCGAATTAGGACTCACCACTATTAATGTTCAAAATAAAAATTTCACTTGGTCTACCAATTTGAATCTGTCTCAAAATAATAACAAAATTGTTGATTTATATGGTGATGGCAGAGATGATGTGGCGAATAGCTGGTTCATTGGGCAACCTATCAACGTTATTTTTGGATTAAAGAATGATGGTGTGTTTAAATCTCAGCAAGAAGTGGATGCGTCTGTTCAAAAAACAGCAAAGCCGGGATGGGTTAGAGTTGCCAATGTAAACGGAGATACCATTATTAATGCAAATGACAGAACGATTATAGGAAGAGAAGATCCAAATTTTATTTGGGGTATCACAAATACTTTCAAGTATAAGCGTTTTTCATTGATGGTTTTTGTGCATGGGGTATCGGGTGTTACAAGACGTAATCCTTTTGAAGATGATAACGTTTTTACAGATACAAGAAGAAATACGACACTTAAAAATTGGTGGTCTGTATCCAATCCAACTGGAAGTCATTTTGCAAATGATGCCAATGCTAATCCTTATGGTATTAATTTTTATGAAAATGCAAGTTTCATGCGTTTAAAGGATCTGTCTATATCTTATGAACTTCCAACCAAGGCGCTTAGTCGAATTAACATCAACTCTTGTAAATTTTATCTTACTGGTAGAAACTTAGCAACGATTAGCAAATTTACTGCCTTGGATCCTGAGTTAACCAATCAGTATGGTTTGCCATTGCAAAAAGAATTTGTTTTTGGATTAACAATCACTTTATAAAGTACTAGAAATATAATTATATGAATAAAATAAATAAGATATCACTATTCTTCATTTTACTTACTGTAATATTTTCTTGCAGTAAATCATTTTTAGAAGAAAAACCACTCGCATTAATTGCACCAGACAATTTATACGTTAATAAAGCTGGTTTTGAATCTGGTCTTTATGGTCTTTATAGTCAATGGCGTGAAGAACGCAAAGGCATTAATGGCGCATCTAATGATATGGCAATTACTGCTGCTGTTATTGGAGTTGACAATGCATATAGTTTAAGACCTGCAGGTAGCGCACCAGAACAGGTATTTAATGACTTTGGTGTACGATTAAATTCGACAGACGCTTATGTTAGTAGGGTTTGGGATTGGTTATATCGTATTATTAATGGTGCCAATACAATTATTGATCGTGCTGATAATCCATCTATCGTTTGGTCAGATAAAGACAAAAAACAAATTGTAGGTGAAGCAAGACTCATAAGAGCCTGGGCTTATAGACATTTGACTTTTTTATATGGGAATGTTCCCCTTAATTTAATAGAATCAAAAGGAAGCTCTATAAAAACAGATTGGGAAAGAACCCCAAAAGCGGAGGTAAGAAAAGCGATGGAAGCAGACCTCTTATATGCCGAAGCCAATATGAGCGATTTACCAGTAGTAGAAGGTAGAGCAAGTAAATTGGTTGCTCAACATTACTTGGCAGAATTATACTTAACAATGGGCGATTTTGCTAAAGCTAAGGAAAAAGCTTTGGCAGTAACTAAGAATACAAATTATAGTTTAACAACTGCGCGCTATGGTACGCAAGTTTCTATGCCAGGATCACCATTTACTGACATGTTTTTAGATAGAAATTCAAATAGAAGTCAGGGTAACAGAGAGGCATTATGGGTTATTCAGAATGAATATTTATCTATGGGTGGTGATGCAAATATTATGCGTAGATGGTGGGTTAATAGATACAACGATATACGAGTTGGCAGTCCTCTAAGAAATCCGCTAACCTTTTCACAAGAATTTGGCGGTCGTGGACTAGGTCGTTTTGCAGTTACCAAATTCGCCTTGAATTTATACGGTCCAACAGATCAACGTGGTGGTGGTTTTGCTTATCGTTTCTTTTATCTCATGAACAATGGGGCATCATTACCAAGTAATGCTAACATTAATACCATTTCAACTTGTGCTGTTCCTGGTTATACAACTGGGCCAATAGGTGGTAGGCTTGGTATAGATTCTGTAAGATTAAGCATCAATTGTATTGAGCCAGCTCCAAATGCAACAACTGCACCCAATTGGCCTAGCATAAGAAAATGGGATTGGGCACCAAGTGATCCAGCTGATGTACAAAATTCGTCAAATTTTAATGACCAAATTTATTTAAGATTGGCCGACACTTATTTATTATTGGCTGAAGCACAATTTGGACTAAAGGATTTAGCTGGTGCTGCTGAAATAATTAATATTATTAGAGCTAGAGCAAAGGCTACACCTATTGTGGCTTCTCAAGTAACTCTAGACTTTATATTGGACGAAAGGTCAAGGGAGCTGATTTCAGAAGAGCACAGAAGATATACATTGTTACGAACGGGTACTTGGTTTACTAGAACACAATTAAATAATAAATATGCTGGCACTAAAATTACATTACGTGACACGCTATTACCTATTCCTCAAAGTGTTATTGATGCTAATTTAACTAAGCCAATGCCACAGAATGCCGGTTATTAATTTGTACTAATTTCAAAAGTTAGATATAGTTTTAAATAAACTGTATCTAGCTTTTTTTATAATTACTTTATGGTTTACAGAACCTTCCTCCTTTTAACAATCATGTTCAGTACCTGTATATCTGGGTCTGAGATTTCAGCTCAATACTTACATGACACAATCTATACCGACGCGAAAGTGTGGAGTAGAGATAGTAATCGAAAAATTGTTTACTCTGATTGGAAAAAATTTCCAACAATTACTCTAAATGACCATGCAAGTCAAAATAAGCATAGTATGCCGATTGACCGTTTTGGTGGTATTTATTCAGTAAATGCAAAACCAACAGGTTTCTTCAGAACCGAAAAAATACAAGGTAGATGGTGGGTCATAGATCCAATAGGTAATGGCTTTATAGTGAAAGCGGTTAATAGTATTAGAAAAGGGGGGTCATTGAATAATAAAATCGCATTTGATAGCTTGTATGTTTCAGATACTGATTGGATGAATAAAACCATCATTCAGTTAAAAGAAAATGGGTTTAATACAGCTGGTTCTTGGAGTGAAGTTGATTTAATACGTACAATCAATAAAAAGGGAGTAAATAGTTTTGCTTACACCCCTCAATTAAATTTATTATCGAATTTCGCTAAAAAATATGCGCAAAATGAAAAGGATGAAAACACTTCAGTTTTAAAATATATTTTTCACCCCAATTTTGAAATCTATTTAGATTCAATTTGTAATGTCCTTTCACAATACAAAAATGATTCATTTTTGCTAGGATATTTTTCTGATAATGAACTTCCTTTTCAAGATAATTTAATTAGCAAATTTTCATATAGTCAGCAAAACAGTGCGCAATCAAAATTATTTTTAACCAAATGGATAAATGATAACAATATTGATACTACAAAAAGTACCAAACAACAAAAAGAACTATTTGCTTCCGCGGTTGCCCAAAAATATTTTTCATTAGTAACAAAATTTATCAAAAAGTACGACCCTAATCATCTTTACATTGGTAGTAGAGTGCATTCATCTGTTAAAGACAATAGCTATTTTTTAAATGTTATGGATGAATATGTAGATATTCATTCCATAAATTATTACGGTAACTGGGAGCTTTCACAAAAGCACATGACTTTATGGTCTGATAATTTATCAAAACCTTTTTTTATTACTGAATTTTATACAAAAGCAGAAGATGCAAATATGACTAATATGTCAGGTGCAGGATGGCTTGTCAAAACGCAAGTTGACAGAGGCAATTTTTATCAAAACTTTTGCTTAAAATTAATGCAGATGAATAGTTGTATTGGCTGGCATTGGTTTAGATACCAAGATAATGATCCAACTGACTTAACAGCTGATCCTAGCAATAATGATTCTAATAAAGGAGTGGTTAGTTTCAAATATAAACCATATCCAGAGTTGTTGTATAAAATGAAAATTTTGAATAATTCAATTTATCTTCAAATAAATAACTTTAAAAAATAGTTTATTTGAAGTTATTGTATTCGTTTAATTTAAATCATTTTTCTTTTATCATGTTACAGTAATATGTATGCACAAAAAAATATTTGCTTTAAAGAATGGGTTGATTTTAATAAAATGATTTCAAGTATTGATATTCTCTGCGTGAGGAAAACACCCCCTGAAATCGGTCCAAATCGGTTGATTTCAGTTTTATGAAAACATAACTAACTACAAATCAACGCCTTCATTTTCTCAAAAAATCTTCATAACCCTGAGGTCCCGGGTTCAAATCCCGGTCTCGCTACATGAAAATCAAGGACTTACGTTAAATCGTGGGTCCTTTTCTGTTTCTGCGTGAGGTTTGCGTGAGGTTTCTAAAATTTAAGCTAATTATT
>SHWT01000113.1 GCA_009693715.1 Chitinophagaceae bacterium | reverse complement strand
AAGCCACTGACTTTACTAATCCTGCACCAATAATAACAGATGTTGGTTTTAACATCTCCGGCATACCCGCTGCACCAATGGGTCCAACATTTTTTATAACGACTACATCACCTGGTTGAATCTTTTTTGAATTAATACCTTCAATCAACGCATGCTCTCCATCAAATACACGCGCTGGACCTTCAAATAGTTCGCCTTCCTTTCCAGAAATTTTTGCAACACTGCCGCCCGTTGCTAAATTGCCATACATAATTTGTAAGTGGCCTGTTGCTTTGATGGGGTTTTCCTTTGGATAGATTATTTTTTGTTGGTCAAAATCTAAATCAGGAACGCCTGCTAAATTTTCTGCGATCGTTTTTCCAGTCACAGTCAAACAATCTCCATGTAACCATCCTTGCGCTAACATATATTTCATTACTGCTGGTACACCACCATACTGATGTAAATCCTGCATTAAATATTTTCCAGAGGGTTTAAAATCAGCCAACACTGGAATTTTATCACTGATCATTTGAAAATCATCCTGCGTAAATTTTACGCCCACACTTTTTGCCATTGCAATCATATGCAATACAGCATTCGTGCTTCCACCCAATACCATAATAACCGCTACTGCATTTTCAAATGCTTTGCGTGTCATAATATCTTTGGGCTTAATATCTCGTTCTAATAATAATCGAATGGCTGCGCCCGCATCCTTACACTCTTGTTGTTTTTCAACACTCAATGCTGGGTTGGAAGATGAATAAGGTAAACTCATTCCTAATGCTTCAATAGCTGATGCCATTGTGTTTGCGGTGTACATGCCGCCACAAGCACCAGCACCTGGACATGCATGTTTTACGATGCCCATGAAATCGGCTTCATCTAATTGTCCTGCCATTTTTTGACCTAAGGCTTCAAATGCAGATACAATATTTAAGTCCTGACCTTTGTAATGCCCCGGCGCAATGGTACCACCATACAACATTAAGGAAGGGCGATTTAATCGACCCATTGCAATTAATGAACCTGGCATATTTTTATCACAACCTGGAACGGTAATTAATCCATCATAATATTGTGCGCCACAAACTGTTTCAATACTATCCGCAATTACATCGCGACTTACCAAAGAATAACGCATACCAGGTGTCCCATTGCTCATACCATCACTCACACCAATCGTATGAAAGGTTAAACCCACTAAACCATTTTCCCAAATACTTTTTTTTACTTCAGCAGCTAAATCATTCAAATGCATATTACAAGTGTTGCCATCATAACCCATGCTCACCACACCTACCTGTCCTTTATACAAATCAGCATCTGTTAATCCAATACCATAAAACATCGCTTGCGCTGCTGGCTGGGTTGGATCCAGTGTAATTATTTTTGAATATTTATTTAGTTCCATAATGTATACTTATAAAAGAGTCTATAAAATTAATCTTGTTTTACTTCTAAACCTTAAAACAATCGTTCGTTAAGCGCTTATTTAGGTTTGTTATCATTTTTTTAAATAATCGTTGATTTATGTAAACGTTCGTGATGCACATGTCCCTCCCCAGTAATATGTCGTTCAATATATTCAGAAATCAAATCACCTATTACTGAAGTACTATAACTATTGATCGGATCAATGTCCTTGGAAACAAATTTGTTACTCAAACACCAATCCGCTGCTTCACGCACAATGGCTGCTTCAGTGGTTAAACCAAAATGATCCAATAACATAGCAGCAGATAAAATGGAGCCCATTGGATTGGCAATATCTTTTCCTTTTGCTTGCGGATAAGATCCATGAATCGGTTCAAATAACGCGACTGTATTTCCAACAGAAGCAGAAGGTAACATGCCCAATGATCCTGCTAATACCGAAGCTTCATCACTTAATATATCACCAAATAAATTTTCAGTTAACATCACATCAAACTGTGCAGGATTTAAAATGATTTGCATCGCTGCATTATCAACAAATAAATAATCCACGGTTACATCCGCATATTGCGTGCACATTTTTTGTACCACCTTACGCCATAATCGAGATGTTTCTAAAACGTTTGCTTTATCAACAAGGGTTAATTTTTTTCTTCTTTTTTGCGCATGCTGAAATGCAAGATGTGCAATGCGTTCAATTTCATTTACCGAATAAGAACAATTATCTGTAGCTACATTGCCGTCATCACTAATTGTTTTTGCACCAAAATAAATGCCGCCGGTTAATTCACGATAAATAACAAAGTCAACGTTCTCCAACAACTTTGGCTTTAACGGCGTCAAATGTTGTAAGGCATCATAGGTTTTTACCGGTCTGATATTTGCAAATAATTGTAACTCCTTTCTTAATTTTAATAAGCCTTGCTCTGGTCGGACTTTTGCATTGGGATCATTGTCATACTTTGGATCACCAATGGCACCAAATAAAATAGCATCACTGGACAAACAAATTTTTATAGTTTCATCCGGTAACGGATTTCCAGTTTCATCAATAGCGATAGCGCCCATTAAACCATGCTCGTAGTTGAACTCATGCTGATAAAGCTTGGCAATGGTATTCAATACCTTGATAGATTGCTGGGTTACTTCAGGACCAATCCCATCTCCTAATATGACTGCTATTTTCTTTTTCATTTCATTCTTATTTTAAAATAGTTGCGATAAAATATTTTCGCGCAGACCACTTTATTTTCAATATTTACTTTTTCAATATTTTATCATCTTGCTTTTTCAAATGCGGCGATCTCTTCTTTCATACTCAATAAATAATCAATATCGTCATAGCCATTTAACATACATGTTTTTTTATACGCGTTAATGTCAAAGGTTTCGCTTGCACCGGTGTTGTCAATAGTGATGGTTTGCTTTTCTAAATCCACCGTTAAGGTAGCTTCAGCGCCTTCTGCGAATATTTGTTGTAAGAATGCATCGGTCACTGTTACTGGAAGCACCCCATTATTCAATGCATTATTTTTAAAGATGTCGGCAAAAAAACTAGACACCACCACTTTAAATCCATAATCCTGTATGGACCAAGCTGCATGCTCGCGTGAGGAACCGCATCCAAAGTTTTTAGCTGCCACCAATATATCGCCACTAAATTGTTTTTGATTGAATACAAAATCAGCTTTTGGTTTTGTTTCGTCATCATTTTCATAACGCCAATCCCTAAATAAATTTTTTCCAAAGCCCAGTTTCGTAGTTGCCTTTAAAAAACGTGCAGGTATAATTTGATCCGTATCCACATTTTCAATGCGTAATGGAATAAACCTACTTGTTATTTTTTGTAATGATTGCATGTATATTTTTAATTTAACATGGTTCTGATATCTGTAATCTTTCCTGTCAATAAAGCCGCTGCTGCTGTGAGTGGACTCACCAACATAGTTCTTGCACCCGCACCTTGCCGCCCTTCAAAATTTCGATTGCTGGTACTGATACAATATTCGCCCGCCGGAATTTTATCTTCATTCATACCCAAACATGCACTACATCCTGCTTGTCGTATTTCCACACCTGCTGCTGCAAATATTTTATCCAAACCTTCCGCAATAATTTGTTTGGCGACCGCTTGCGATCCCGGCACGATTAATGTTTTCACGTTCGGATCCTTTTGTTTACCCTTAATAATACTTGCTACTAATCTAAAATCCTCAATACGTGAATTGGTACAGGATCCTATGAATACATTTTGTACGGGCATACCTAATAAACTTTGTCCTGGGGTTAATCCCATATATTTTAATGCCTTCTCAAAATTTTGTTTTTCAGTAGCATCTGTAATACTCTCAAGCGTAGGAAGTTTGCCATTTACCGATAAACCCATACCCGGATTGGTTCCATAAGTAACCATCGGTTGTATATCAGCGGCATTAATATTTATTTCAACATCAAATTTTGCATCAGCATCTGTAAATAATTGTTTCCACTCGGCTAATTTAATTTCCCACTCCGCATCCTTTGGCGCGAAAGGGCGTCCTTTGATATACGCATAAGTAGTTTCATCAGGTGCAATAATGCCGCCGCGCGCGCCCATCTCAATACTCATATTGCAAATGGTCATGCGCGCTTCCATACTTAATGCACGAATAGCTGATCCAGCATATTCCACAAAGTAGCCGGTTGCGCCACTCGCAGATATTTGTGCAATGATAAATAAGATGATATCTTTTGATACCACGCCATTTTGTATGGCTCCCTCAATATTTATACGCATTACTTTAGGCTTGGATTGCATCACACATTGTGATGCAAATACCATCTCCACTTCACTGGTCCCGATACCAAATGCAATAGATCCAAATGCACCATGAGTGGAAGTGTGACTATCGCCACAAACTATGGTCATACCTGGTTGTGTAATTCCTAATTCTGGTCCAATCACATGAACAATACCTTGGTGTTCGTGTCCTAATCCGTATAATTCAACACCATGCTTTTTACAATTGTCTATTAAAGTATCTACTTGAAATTTTGATAGTTGATCTGCAATTGGTAAATGTTGGTTCATCGTTGGTACATTATGATCGGCAGTAGCTACAATTTGTTTTGGACGAAATAATTGTGCGCCTCTTTTTTCAATACCACTAAATGCTTGCGGACTGGTTACTTCATGTATTAAATGTTTGTCAATATACAATACCGATGGACCATCTTCAATGATCTTTACCACATGCTTGTCCCAGATTTTATCAAATATTGTTTTGCCCATGATCTCAACTATTTTTTGTCACTTTTATTTTGAATACGCTGTTGCTATTTCAATTAAGTCATCATGTGATACTTCTTTTTTTCTATCCGCTAATTGTAAAAAGATAGGATATAAAACATCAATATCATTTCTTGCATAAGCATAACCCAATTTATTTAAACGATGCGCTAATGCACTGCGGCCACTGCGTGCAGTTAAAACTATTTTACTTGCTTCCGCGCCTACTAATTCTGGATTAATAATTTCATAAGTTTGCGCTTCCTTTAAAAATCCATCCTGATGTATACCTGAGGAATGTGAAAACGCATTCGCGCCTACAATGGCTTTATTGGGTTGTACACCCATGCGCATGATTTCTGAAACCTCATGGCTAATTGGATTTAATAATCTGGTATTGATATTTGTTCTGTATCCTAAATCACTATGTTGATTCAATACCATCACTACTTCCTCTAACGCAGTGTTACCAGCACGCTCACCCAATCCATTAATGGTACACTCAATTTGTCGCGCTCCACCCATCACACCTGCAATTGAATTTGCTGTAGCTAATCCTAAATCATTGTGACAATGACAGGATAAAATTGCTTTGTCAATATTGGGAACATTGTTCACCAAGTATTCCATTTTCGCTTGGTATTGATAAGGCAAACAATAACCTGTTGTATCTGGAATATTTAAAGTAGTTGCGCCTGCTTTTATCACTGCTTCAATTACGCGGGCTAAATATTCATTGTCGGTGCGTCCCGCATCCTCTGCATAAAATTCAACATCGTCCGTAAAGTTGCGTGCCAATTTTACTGCACTTATTGCACGTTCAATAATTTCCTCACGCGTTGCATTGAATTTATATTTGATATGCAAATCAGATGTGCCGATACCTGTATGAATTCTAAAACGCTTCGCAGGTTTTAATGCTGCAGCTGCTACTTCAATATCGTTTTGTACGGCTCTTGACAAACCACACACTACTGTATTTTTTAGTGTCTTCGCAATTTGATTCACGGATTCATAATCACCTGGACTTGAAACTGGAAATCCGGCTTCTAAAATATCAACGCCCAACTCCTCTAGTCTTACCGCAAGCGCTAACTTTTCCTTGGTATTTAATTTACAGCCCGGAACCTGCTCACCATCACGCAAAGTGGTATCAAAAATGAAAACTTGTTGCCCCATCGTTAAATCGTTTAAATATGTATAATTCTGGTCTCTTTTCTCGGTTTTTGTAGGGCTCAGATTGCAAGCATCTTATTGATTATGAACCTCTTACAGATAAAAAACGGGCTTTTCGCCCGGTGATTACTCAAATTTAACCCCTATTCACAAGTAATCCACATCATTTTTATGACTAAATTACAATGTGTAATCAGGGTCAATTTTAAATAAACTACTGATTATCAAGTAATTGAATATAAAATAGCTACGATGCCCAACCTTAGTACCGAGGTTCTATTTATTTTGGTTAAATCCCTGGAAAGGGCCGAAAAACGCAACTTCAAGTTATATGTGAAGCGGAACTCGGCATCGGCTGATTTAAAGATTATCCAATTATTTGACGCGCTGGACAAAATGAAGGAATACGACGAGGAGGAATTGCTTCGTAAAAATGAGTCCATTCAAAAACAACAGCTGTCCAATTTAAAGGCGCATTTGTACGATCAAATTTTATCCAGCTTAAGAATTGTAAAACAAAATGAAAATATTGATTTACAAATTCATGAACAACTGGACCATGCAAAAATTTTATACAACAAAGGTTTATACATTCAAAGCTTGCGCTTACTTGAAAAAATAAAAACATTAACCAAGCATAATAACCAGGTTACTTATTTATTACAGGTGTTATTTTTAGAAAAAAAGATCGAGGCCTTGCATATTACCAGAAGCATGCAAGATCGCGCGCAACAATTAAGTGTTGAAATTGATGAAGTAAATCATCGCTTAGCATTAATTGCAAAATCGTCCAACCTTTCCTTACAATTGTATGGTTGGTATATTCAACATGGACATGCGCGGAATGAGGAAGACAGAATTGAACTTGACAAACTCATGCATGATCCTATCATAGAATTGGTGAAGTCATCTAATGGATTTTATGAAAACTTATATCGTTACCAATGTTATTGTTGGTATGGATTTATAACACAGGATTTTTTATTGCACTATAGGTATTCTCAAAAATGGGTAGACTTGTTTGATGCGAATGAGAATATGAAACAAATTGAAACGGCACAGTATATTAAAGGGCTACATAATTTAATTACTTCGCATTTTGATATAAAAAACTTTCAAAAATTAAAGGAAACCATTTCCGTTTTAGAAAATTATAGCGAAACGCCCATTGTTTTAAATAATAAAAACAACCTGATTCAAAGTTTTATTTATTTATACATTGC
>SHWT01000112.1 GCA_009693715.1 Chitinophagaceae bacterium | reverse complement strand
TGCATACGCACATAATTGCGCATCGCACCAAAATAGTTGCCCAAATGCAAGAACCCGGTGGGTCTAATTCCGCTCAATACAATTTCCTTTTCCATAGCTGTGCGAAGATAATGAAATGGGAACCCATTTTTTGCCATCTTTTTGGGATATTTGTACAGAATCTAAAAAAATTAGTTTGAGCCAAGCTTCTCTTTTATCCAGTCCTATTGAATACCTTAAGGGAGTAGGCCCTTTGCGGGCTGATATGCTTAAAAAAGAGCTTGAAATATATACTTTTGGGGATCTTTTACAGCATTTTCCATATCGGCATATTGACAAAACCCAACTCAATACCATCGCCTCCATCAGTCCCGATCAGGATTTTATCCAGGTAAAGGGGGTGTTGCAGGGTATCGAAATGATTGGAGAACGCAGATCAAAACGCATGGTATCGCAGTTGAAAGATGCGACTGGACAGTTGGAGCTTGCTTGGTTTCAGGGCATCAATTGGGTGCAGAAAAATTTAGTAGAGGGCCAAGTGTATTTGGTATATGGAAGGGTGAGCTTTTTTAATGGTCGTGCACAAATAGTGCATCCAGAAATTGAACCCTTTGTTGCAGCTACCCAAGGACAAAAAGCATTACTCGAGCCCATTTATTCATCCACCGAAAAATTAAAATCCAGGGGATTAAATGGCAAGCAGATAGGAAAGCTGACCCAAACCTTATTTCAACAAATAAGTGCAAATGATTTGCCTGAAAATTTACCAGCCTATTTATTGACGAGTCGAATGTCAAGATGGGAAGCCTTCCGGCAGGTGCATTTCCCAACATCTCCTGAGATGTATAAAAAAGCATTAGACCGATTAATTTTTGAAGAATTATTTATTGCACAGCTTCGAATTAATTTGATAAAAATTCAAAGACATAAAAATAGCAAAGGGCATTTATTTGAAAAAGTAGGCGTTTATTTTAATGACTTTTATAATAAATATTTGCCTTTTGAATTAACAGGTGCGCAAAAAAGAGTGATTAAGGAAATTAGAGTGGATACTGCTAAGGGCAAGCAAATGAATCGCTTATTGCAAGGGGATGTGGGAAGCGGAAAAACAATGATTGCTTTATTAAGTATGTTGATAGCAGCAGACAATGGATTCCAAAGTTGTATCATGGCACCCACGGAAATTTTAGCCCAGCAACACTATGCGAGTTTGGGAGAATTATTAAAATCAATGCCACTTGAAATTGCTTTATTAACAGGCAGTACTAAAATTGGGGAAAGACGCCGCATCTTAAAAGGATTGGCAGAAGACACGATTCACTTTGTGGTAGGCACACATGCAATTATTGAAGATGCGGTACAATTCAAAAATTTAGGATTGGCTGTAATTGATGAGCAGCATAGGTTTGGGGTGGCACAACGCGCGCAGATATGGAAAAAATCGACTATCCCGCCACATGTATTAGTAATGACTGCTACGCCCATTCCACGAACATTAGCCATGACCGCGTATGGTGATTTGGATTATAGTGTGATGGATGAATTACCGCCAGGAAGGCAGGTGATAAAAACGGTACACCGTTATGAAACTACAAGAGCGAATGTAATGGACTTTGTAAAAACTGAAATTGAAAAAGGTCGTCAAGCGTATTATGTATATCCATTAATTGAAGAAAGTGAAAAATTAAGTTTTGAGGATTTAATGCAAGGATACGAGCAAGTGAAAAGTCATTTTCCGGAGCCTAAGTATAAAATAAGTATGGTGCATGGAAGGCAAAAAAATATTGAAAAGGAAACCAACATGAAAAGGTTTGTAACTGGCGATACCCAAATATTAGTGGGCACCACGGTTATTGAAGTGGGTGTGAATGTGCCTAATGCTTCGGTGATGGTGATTGAAAGTGCAGAAAAATTTGGACTCTCCCAATTGCATCAGTTACGTGGCCGGGTAGGTCGCGGCACGGAGCAGAGTTATTGTATCCTATTAAGTAGTGTAAAAGCCAGTAGGCTAGCAAAAGATCGGTTAAAAATTATGTGTACCACCAATGATGGGTTTGTGATTGCGGAAAAGGACTTGGAATTAAGGGGTCCAGGTGATATTGATGGTACAAGACAAAGTGGTGCATTGAATTTTAAATTGGCTAATATTATCAACGATCGTGCCAACCTTGAATTAGCAAAGGAAGCAGCAGTGGCTATCTGCGAAAAGGATCCTACGCTCAATTTACCGGAACATCAGCAAACAAAATTGTTTTTACAGACCCAAAAAAATAAAATTGGTTGGGGTAAGATCGCTTAAGGAGCTGATTTTTTAATTAACTTGCTAGCGGCATATTTACTCATTAAATATTCAAATAGTACACCATGAAATACGCAGCTTTAGATTCAAAAATATTTATACAAAACAGAAAGCGTTTTGTAGCGAAAATGCAAAAAAATAGCATTGCAATTATTGTAAGTAATGACGAGTTTCCTTACAATGCAGACGCGCTTCATAACTTCAAACAAAATACTGAAATGTTTTGGTTGTCAGGTATTGAGCAAGAAGGTTCCATGGTGATTTTGTTCCCAGATAATCCAGATCCAAAATATAGGGAGGTACTAGTGTTGGTTCGCCCGCAAGAATTAAAAGAAATTTGGGATGGCAAAAGATTAAGAGCAAATGAAGCAACAAAAATTTCAGGAATGACCACCATTGTTTGGGTGGATTCCTTAGATGGTTTATTGCAACCTTGGATACATTTAGCAGATGCTATTTATTTAGACTCCAATGAAAATGATCGCAAGAATAATTTAATACGTACCAATGAATACAGATTCATTGATGAAATGCAAGCAAGATATCCTTTACACCAATATTTACGCGCAGCAAAATTAATGAAGGAGCTACGCAGTGTAAAAACCAAAGAAGAAATAGTGGTGATCCAAAAAGCGATTGATATTACCGATACCGCTTTTAGACGTTTATTACAATTCGTACAGCCAGGCGTGCATGAATATGAAATTGAAGCTGAAATTTATCATTCATTTTTAAGCCAACGTGCAACAGGGGTGGCTTATCACAGTATTATTGCGAGTGGCGATAATGCGCGCACCTTGCATTATAATAGTAACAATAATGTATGCAAGGAGGGCGAATTAGTATTGATGGATTTTGGTGCAGAATATGGCGGATACTGTGCGGATTTAACCAGAACAGTTCCAGTGAATGGCAAATTTACCAGACGTCAAAAACAAGTATACAATGCATGTTTGCATTTACATGATTATGCGAAATCAATTTTAAAACCGGGCATTAGTATATTAAAATATACCGATAAAGTAGGGGAGGAAGCAACGCAACAATTTTTGAAAATTGGTTTGTTGAAAAAAACGGAAGTTAAAAATGAGGATCCTGAAAACAGAGCATACAGAAAATATTTATACCATGGTATCTCACACCATTTAGGATTGGATGTACATGATTTAGGTACGAGAACTGCACCTATTACTGCAGGTATGGTGTTTACCATTGAGCCAGGCATTTATATCAAAGAAGAAGGTATGGGTGTAAGGATTGAAAATAATTTTTGGATTACGGCGAATGGAAATCAGGACTTAATGAAAAATATTCCAATTACAGTGGAGGAAATTGAATCCTTAATGAAACGCATCAAAAAATAAAGCATGTCTTCATTGAAAAATCAAATTCCTAATTTCATTACACTGCTTAATTTATTTTTTGGTTCTTGGGCAATTGTATATGTTTTTCAAGCAGGTGCAATGGCATCCATTGATGATACAGGTGGAATGATTATTGAAATGCCAGAGCAATTATATATGGCCAGTTTATTGATTGGCATAGCTGCTGTGATTGATTTTTTTGATGGATTTGTTGCAAGGTTATTAAAAGTGTCCTCTGAGATGGGAAAGCAATTGGATTCGCTAGCGGATATAGTGAGTTTTGGTGTTGCGCCAGCCTGTATTGTATTTCAGTTTTTAAGAATGTCTATGGCAAATGATGTAAATGCATTTAGCCACAATTCAATATTATTAGCACCTGCTTTTTTGATACCCATGGCTGGGGCGTATCGATTGGCAAGGTTTAATTTGGATCAAACACAAGCCACCTATTTTAAGGGAGTACCTATTCCAATGATTGGTATATTAACTGCTTCATTGCCTTTAATTTATTGGCAATCAGGCGCGGTAGCGCAAATAATGTTGCTACCTGCATTTTGGTATGGATTTATCATTTTAGTCAGCTATTTAATGGTGATGAAAACACCCATGTTGGCGCTAAAAGGGCTTGCTAATAAACGAAAATTAGTCATTCCATTACTCCTGGTTGCAATAGAGATAGTACTGACCGCATTTTTTTACAAATGGTTAGCAATTCCATTTGGCTTAATGGGGTATTGCTTAGTATCTTTGTTATACAAAAAAACAATTATTCAATAATTCTATATGATATATCAAGTTCAAATTAAAGTGATGCCATTAAAGGATTTATTAGATCCTCAAGGAAAAGCAGTTTTAGGCGGGTTACATAATTTAGGTATGAATGGGGTAAGTGATGTAAGGGTTGGAAAACAAATCACTTTACAAATTGAAGCAGCATCTGAAGGCGAGGCGAAAGCGGTTGCTGAGGAAGCAAGTAAAAAATTATTGGCAAACGCAGTGATGGAATATTTTGAGATTGAAGTTATTCAATAGTTCAGGTCTTGGTTTTACTTTTTTAATAACTTAATTGTTCCCATGTTATATTTAGTTCCTACACCTATTGGAAATTTAAAGGACTTTACTTTTAGGGCAATTGAGGTTTTACAATCAGTTGATTTTATTTTGTGCGAGGATACCCGTACTTCTTCTAAGTTATTACAGCATTATAAAATACATAAGCCTTTAACGCCTTATCATCAACACAATGAGCATAAGGTATTAGATCATTTGGTGCAACAATTACAGGCAGGAAAAAATATTGCCTTAATCACTGATGCCGGAACGCCTGGCATTTCAGATCCTGCTTTTTTATTAGTACGCGCATGCAAGGCAGCCGGTGTGGCCATCACAAGTTTACCTGGTGCTACCGCATTTGTTCCCGCACTGGTGAATAGTGGTTTGCCAGCTACCCGATTTATATTCGAAGGGTTTATTCCACTAAAAAAAGGACGTAAAACATTAATGGAATCCTTGGCAAACGAGGAGCGCACCATGATATTTTATGAAAGCCCTATGCGACTTGTAAAAACCTTGGAATTATTCGCCACTCATTTTGGTGCGGAGCGAAAAGCTTCCGTAAGTAGGGAGTTGACAAAAATATACGAGGAAAACATTACCGATACTTTAAGCAATTTAGTTAAATACTTTTCCGAAAAGCAAGTAAAAGGGGAGATAGTGATCGTAGTGGAAGGGAAAAATGATTAAATTAGCTTCTTAATTTAATCCTATGAATAAGAAGGTAGCCTTCATTTTAATTGCCATTATTGCTTTTGTAACCGTGGCTTCTGCCCAAGCCGATCGTTGGCAACAGCATATTAATTATAACATCAAAGCAGCATTGGATGTAAATACCAATATTTTAAAAGGAACAGAAGATATTGTTTACACCAATAATTCAACGGACACTTTACGTAAAGTATATTTTCATTTATACTGGAATGCATTTCAACCCAATTCATCCATGGATGTTCGTAGTAGAGAGTTGGGAAAAAATACCATGACCAGTAGGAGAGGTGATGTGATCAAAGATTGGGATGCGCGTGTAACGGATCGCATTCAAAAATTAACACCTGCTGAAATTGGATACCAAAGAGTGAGTCAAATTTTAATTGGAGGTAAGGCGCAAAAATTAATTGAACACGAAACTATTTTGGAAGTGCAATTAACCAATCCAATTGCGCCAAAAACTTCTGCAAAATTATCATTAGTATTTGAAGCGCAAGTCCCAAAGCAAATCCGTCGTTCGGGTAGAGACAATGCCGAAGGAGTTCGTTTTTCCATGAGCCAATGGTATCCTAAAATGGTGGAATATGATTATCAAGGATGGAATACCAATGCTTATATCGCACGTGAATTTTATGGGGTCTGGGGTAATTTTGATGTGAGCTTGCAATTAGATAAAAATTACACGGTTGCGGCAACAGGGGTTTTGCAAAATCCAAATACAGTTGCAAATACGCAAGGGTTAAAAACTTGGAATTTTAAAGGAAATAATATTCATGATTTTGTATGGGCTGCAGATGATCAATTTAAACATTTGTCCAAGGAGGTTCGTAAGGGTTTAACGATACATGTATATTATAAAGAGAAAGATGCTAAATCAGATAGCGCATGGGCTAATGTTTTATATGCGGCTGAAAAAGCGTTGCCATTTATTGAAAAAAACTTTGGTGCTTATCCTTATCCGCAATATTCATTTATTCAAGGAGGGGATGGTGGTATGGAATACGCAATGGCCACATTAATCAAAGGGCCAAGTTTAGGTACCGTCTTTCATGAGTGGATGCACAATTGGTATCAACAAGTTTTAGGAAGTAATGAAAGTTTGTTTGCATGGATGGATGAAGGCTTTGCAACATTTGCTGAAAGTAAAGTATCAATATGGTATGATGCAAATGCAGCAGCACAATCTCCTTTTATAAGTGAGCGTGCAAAGGTACAAGTGCTAGCAAGTGTGCAAAGAGCAAAATTAGATTTACCCTTAATGCAAGCTGGAAGTTATGCAGGTTATATGGCTTTAGCTAAGAGTGGATTGGAGGAGCCTGCAAGCACGCATGCCGATCATTTTAATACCAACTATGCATATAGTAATGCAGCTTATTCAAAGGGTGCGACTTTATTAGGGGTATTAGGATATGTCATTGGAGATTCAGTTCGTGATGCTGTTTTATTAAATTATTATAACACTTGGAAATTCAAACATCCCAATGTAAATGATTTTTTCCGCGTAGCTGAAAAAACAAGTAGGATACAATTACAATGGTTGAAAGAATATTGGGTCAATTCAACTAAAACGATTGATTATGGTTTGAATGATATTCAAGCCGGGAATAATACAGCTATCATTAGCATTCAACGCCTTGGTAAATTACCGATGCCTATTGAAGTATTAATCACTTACAAGGATGGTACAAGTGAATTACATTATATGCCACTTGATTTAATGTTAGG
>SHWT01000111.1 GCA_009693715.1 Chitinophagaceae bacterium | reverse complement strand
CCTGCGAAAAAGGCTGTACCTGCAAAAAAAGCGGTGCCTGCGAAAAAGGCTGTACCTGCAAAAAAAGCGGTGCCTGTTAAAGCACCCATTAAAAAAGCAACCCCTATCAAAGCCCCAATAAAGAAAGCAGCACCTGCGAAAAAAGTGGTTGTTCCTGTAAAAAAATCAGTTCCTGTTAAAACGCTACCAGCAAAACCTGCTGTTGTTGTAAAACCAGTTGAGAAATATGTCCCACCAGCAAAGCCGGTACCAAAAATTCCAACCCCTCCAGTTAAACCAGTTCGTAAAGCATTAGAGCCTATTAAGGATGTAAAAGTTCCAAAAATTAATAGTAAAAGTATTGTGCCTTACCAACCAGGTTATGTTCCAATGGAGAAGAGAAAAGAAATTGAAAGATCAACCGAAACATTAGTTAAATATTCCGACGCTGAATTAGCAGAATTTAGAGATTTAATTTCAAAGAAATTAGAAGCTGCTAGAAAGGAACTCGTTTACTTACAAGGTTTAATTACACGTAAGGATGAATTAGGTGGCGATAATGATGATGCAAGATATATGACCATGGAAGATGGTAGCATTAGCATGGAAAGAGAACAACTTGGTCAAATGGCGAGTCGTCAACTTACTTTCATTGACCATCTTGAAAAAGCGTTAATGCGTATCCAAAATAAAACCTATGGTATTTGTAGAGTCACTGGCCGTTTGATTGATAAGGCTCGTTTACGCGCTGTACCTCATGCAACCTTAAGCTTAGAAGCTAAATTAGGCTATGTAAAAAATAGTTCAGAACAATAAGCTAAGTGATTATAAAAATAGTGAACCCCTGGTAGCAATATCGGGGGTTTTTATTTTACCTCCTGCATCTCGATTAATTTTTGGTAATAACCATTCTGTGCTAATAGTGTTTCGTGATTACCTCTTTCCACAATTTCCCCTTTTTGCATTACGATGATTTCGTCTGCGTGTCGGATGGTGGATAATCGGTGGGCGATAACAATGGAAGTTCTGTTTTGCATCATATTGTTAATCGCATCCTGTACTAATTTTTCACTTTCGGTATCTAAAGCCGATGTGGCCTCATCTAAAATTAAAATGGGTGGATTTTTCAAAACAGCGCGTGCAATAGTTAGGCGTTGACGTTCGCCACCACTCAACTTACCACCTCTATCCCCAATGGTGCTATTGAATCCACCTTCTTTTTTAATGATAAAATCATAAGCATTTGCAATTTTTGCTGCTGCTATAATTTCTTCCTCCGTCGCTTCTGGTTTGCCTAATGCAATATTAGCAGCAATGGTATCATTAAATAAAATAGGTTCTTGTGTAACAATACTTATCAAATTTCTCAAGCTGTTTAAGCTATACTCTTTAATATTTTTTCCGTCAATTAATAAATTACCTGCACTTACATCATGAAAACGAGGTACTAAATCGGCTAAAGTACTTTTACCTGCTCCAGAGGATCCAACTAATGCAACAGATTTTCCTTTTTTAATCGAAAGATTTATATTTTTTAAAATTGCAGTATCCTGGTATAAAAATTGAACATTGTCAAATTCAATAGATTCTTTAAATGATTCTATCGCAATGGGGTTGGCTATTTCTTCCACCGTTAATGGTGCTTCTAAGATTTCATTTAATCTATCTAAAGTAGCATTCCCTCTTGTAACGTTGTAAGCTGCTTGTGACAATGCTTTTGAAGGATTGATGATTTGAGAAAACAAGGCCACATAAGCAATAAATGAACTTCCTGAAAGTATTTCACCATTTAAAACTAGTTTACCTCCAAACCATAACACGCCACATAATATTATTACGCCTAATGTTTCAGAAACAGGAGAAGCTAAATCGCGACGGTTTAAAATTTTATTTTTGATATGAAAAATATCATCCACTAAAGCAAAAAATTGTTTTTTAACACGACCTTCTGCATTGAATGCTTTGATAATTCTTAAGCCAGTTAAAGTTTCTTCCATCTGACTTAAAATCTCTCCCCACTTTATTTGTGCTTTATTGGTATGTTTTTTTAAACTTCTTCCAATGCGACCCACTATCAAGCCTGCTAAGGGCAATAATATAAAAACAAACAATGTAAGCTTTACGCTAATAATAAATAAGAAGATTAAAATACCTAAAATATTTAGAGGTTCTTTAATTAATCCTTCTAACGCGCCAATGACTGAATTTTCTAATTCAGTAATATCATTGGACGACCTACTTAATATATCACCCTTACGTTGTTCTGTAAAGTAACCTATAGGCAACTGCAATATTTTTTCATACAATAGTCTGGAATATTTTCTGGTGACCGCATTTCGTATGGGTGCTAAAAAATAATAGGACAAGTAAAGAAATATATTCTTAAGAAAAATGGTAATGATGATGGCTAAGCAAATCCAACCCAAGGCTTGTACTTTACCATGAGTAGCAATGCTTTGTTGTAAAAATCCATACACCAGGTCTTTGATATTACTCGTTGCGCCTGGGGTTGCAGCAGAGATGGCTGCACCAGTTAATTCTTTACTGCCAAAAATCAAGTCCATAAATGGCATAAGCATCCCCAAGGAAAACAGGCCAAATACGATAGATAGGGTAATAAAAAGGCTATACCAACCCATATAGGCCTTGTATTCCTTAATATAACTTATGATGCGAAAAAATTTCTTCATATTAAAACTATTCCACGAAATAATCAGCAAAGTAACTAATTTTACATCGAATCAACGATTTTGATTGTATGGAAGAAGGTAAAAGACAAAAGCAGGTAGCTGGGGCGATACAAACTGCCCTAAACGAGATATTTTTAAAGCTGGGACTCAATTATTTACAAGGGGGGATGATTTCCATCTCGAGCGTAAAAGTGACACCCGATTTATTAGAGGCCAGAATATACCTCAGCTTATTTCAAGTAAATGACACAGATGATTGTTTTAAAAAAATTGAGGCAAAAGCTTGGGAAATTAAGAAGCATCTTGCTGATAACATGAAGCACCAATTAAGACGCATTCCTGTTTTACATTTTTATTTAGATGACACCTTGGATTATGTTTTTAAAATGGACGAGATTTTAAAAAATTTATAAGTGCATTTTTTATTTGCTTGGCGATATTTTAGAGGTAAGTATGCTTTCCAGGCGATACAAATTATTGCATGGGTCAGTGTATTTGCCATTGCATTAGGCACTGCAGCATTAATTACAGTGCTAAGTGTATCCAACGGATTTACAGAAGTAGTGAAGGGATTGTACTCAGATTTTTATGCTGACATCAGTGTAACGCCAAATAATGCTAAGTTTATAAAAATTACAGATGCGCAATACCAAGCTGTTCAAAAAATTACGGGTGTTAATGTACTAAGTAAGGTAGTCGTGAACAAGGCACTACTGGTAAAAGGGAATCAGCAATCAGTGGTAACGGTAAAAGGCGTGGAGCCTTCCTATATAAAAATCAATAAAGTTTCCAATTATTTAAAAAGAGGTGAATTTGATTTAGGTAACATAGCCAGTCCCAAAATAATTATAGGCATTGGGGTAGAACAAAGGCTGGGCCTGTTTCAGGAACCATTGGGCGACACGATGCAATTATATGCAGTGAATCGAACTGGCAAATCAATAGCGCAATTGGATCAATTAAACACACTATCGGTAGTGCAATCGGGCGCGTTTTCAATTCAACAGGAATTTGACGAACAATATATTTTCACGAATGATGGTTTTGCGCAATACTTGTTTGATTTAGCACCGAATGAAATTTCGGGTATTGAATTATCCATTGATCCTACCTATGAAAAGCAAATCACGGCAAGTATAAAAAAGATTTTAGGTAGTGAAGTGCAAGTGCAAAATAAGTATCAGCAAAATATTGATTTGTATAAAATCATGCAAACCGAAAAGTGGATCATTTTTTTCATACTAGCACTCATCATGATTGTGGCTAGTTTTAATTTAGTTGGTGCATTAACCATGTTGGTATTAGAAAAGCAAAAAGATATTCATGTATTACAGGCAATGGGGGCGAGGTCCTGGGATATTCAAAAAATATTTTTATTATTGTCCGGTATCATGGCTTTTATGGGGGCACTTATTGGCGGACTATTGTCTAGCTTATTTTGTTGGCTGCAATTAAAATACCACCTAATTAAATTGGGAGGCAATTCATTTGTTATTGACTACTATCCTGTAAAACCAATGTTGATTGATTATATCTCCATTATAAGTTTGGTGCTATTTATTTCAATACTAGCAGGTTGGATTCCTGCAAAACGCGCCGCAGACTCCTTTCAAGAAAAGATATAAAAAGAGGATTTTATTGTGGATTTATTTTTTCTAAAAAATCCCTTAAAAGCTGATCCATAATATTATTTATAATATTATGGGATGGCGGCAAGTATAAGAAATAAAAAAGAGGATTTAATTGGGGATTTATTTTTTCTAAAAAATCCCCAATTAAATCAATAGTCGCCTAAGGTTTCTTCCAATTGACCCAATGCTTTTGCAAGTTGCTCATCGTTTGGTGCAATACCATGCCACTCATGGCTACCTTCCATAAAGTCAACACCCTTACCCATTTCAGTTTTCATTAATATGCAAATAGGTTTTCCTTGTCCAGTTAATGCTTTCGCTTTATCTAGCGTGGAAACAATTTCGTCCATATGATGACCATCCATATTTAAGACAGTCCAATTAAATGCTTTGAATTTATCTTCTATACTATCTAGTGATAATACTTTACTTAATGGCCCATCAATTTGTTGACCATTCACATCTACGGTTGCAATTAAATTATCTACTTTATTATGCGCTGCGAACATGATGGATTCCCAAATTTGACCTTCTTGTAATTCACCATCTCCATGTAAACAATAAACAGTGCAATCATCGTTATTGTATTTTTTTGATAATGCTGCACCAATGGCAACACTCATTCCTTGACCTAATGAACCACTCGCAATACGAATGCCTGGCAAATGTTCATGGGTAGTTGGATGCCCTTGTAAACGAGAATTTATTTTTCTGAAAGTGGCTAATTCTTTTACATCAAAATAACCAGATCTTGCAAGTACAGAATAAAAAACGGGTGAAATATGTCCATTGGATAAAAAGAAAAGATCTTCTCCTTTTCCATCCATTGAAAAACTACTATCATGTTTCAACACCTTAAAATACAAGGCAGTTAAAAAATCGGTACAGCCTAAAGAACCACCAGGGTGGCCGCTTTGTTGCGCATGAACCATTCTTACGATATCCCTTCTAATTTGAGATGCAATTTTAGTTAAATCGGTGGTTGCCATAATTTTTGTATCAGTAGGGCACAAAGATAGAATTCATCCCCTAAATGATGGCGAAAACTTTTAAAAAATGCTTAAAAAGGGGGATGAACAATACGATGATTTGCTTAGCTTTGTTTACTCAAATCATTCTAATATGTCGGACGAATTACAAAAAATTAGTGGGGAAGCTGAAATAGGCATGAAAAAGGCCATCAATCACTTAGAAATCGAATTAACTAAGATTAGGGCAGGTAAGGCAACACCCTCTATTTTGGAGGGAATCAATGTTGATTATTATGGTACCCCTACACCCATTAGTCAGGTAGCGAATGTGCAGGTATTGGATTCTAGAACGATCAGTATCCAACCTTGGGAAAAAAACATGTTACCTTTAATTGAAAGGTCAATTATGGCGGCTAATATTGGGATCACTCCTCAAAATGATGGTGTCAATATTCGTTTATTCATGCCGCCATTGACAGAAGAACGTAGAAAGGAATTATTTAAAAAGGCGAGTGGTGAGGGGGAAGTAAGCAAGGTAGCTATTCGCAATATCAGAAGAGATCATATTGAACAAGTAAAAAAATTACAGAAGGATGGCATGAGTGAAGATATTTGTAAAGGTGCGGAGGATACCATTCAGGCGGTGACAGACAAGTATATTGCGCTAGTCGAAAAACATTTAGAAGCCAAAGAAAAAGAAATGATGACCGTGTAGCGTACGCGAAAAAATAAATGTAAAGGCCGAATCTGAAATGCAGTTTCGGCCTTTGTTGTTATAGCCAACCTTGTAGTAATTAATGTTACAATGATTGTATCATGAAAATATAAAAATTATTTTGTACTGCCTCTTTTATTTACAATATAAACACCCCAGAGTATAATAGCGAGGCCCAAAAGGCGCATTGGGTGTATTGCTTCATTGTATAACAAGCCCATGGCTAAGGAAACAAATGGGATCGCATAAGTGACTGTGGAAGCAAATAAAATACCTGCACGTTTTACTAAAACATAAAATAATATAGAAGCAATGGAGGTGTTGATTACACCCAAAGTGCCACTTGCTAAAGTTGCATTTAATAAAGCGGGGTTGGTGAAATCATTACTAAAATAACCTGTCAAATATAAAATGACCATGGCTGGAATAATGGAAAATGAAAATGCAAGAGAAGCAATATTGATGGCACTAATATTTTGCATATGCTTGCCTACCATATTCACATTGAAGCCATAGCAAATAGTAGCTAGGATGATAAAAATGCTAAAGGAAATATTTTCAAAATATAATGTTTTCCCTGCTACCACTGAAATACATAACCCTACCAATCCCAATATTATGCCACCTATTTTTTTTGGGTCAATACTGATTTTAAAAACAACCATTCCTACTATAATGGTGAACAATGGCGTAAGTGAATTGAGTATACCAGCCAAAGCACTATCAATTTTTGTTTCAGCGATACAGAATAAGTAGGCGGGAATAAAACTGCCAATGATACCTGAAAAAACAACTAAGCCTAATTTATTTTTAGGGATTTGTTTCAGGGCTTTAAATGCGAAAGGCACTAGAACAATACCCGCAAACACCATCCTTAATGAAGCCACCTGGTAGGGGCTTAATTGCACGGAACCGGCTTGCATTCCAATTTTCATCAATAAAAAGGAGCTTCCCCAAATAACGGAGAGCATTATAAAAATGCCCCAATTGATCAACTTTTTGTTCATGAAGTAAAATTTGGGCAAAGATGCTATTAATTTGTTTAAAAGTGGATAAATAATCTATCAATTAACGCTAATTTAATGACGATTCCTTTTCTTTGTAGGTATGAGCCAGCATACTAATTATTCGATCAAAGTGGACCAATTTGAGGGGCCATTTG
>SHWT01000110.1 GCA_009693715.1 Chitinophagaceae bacterium | reverse complement strand
CATAGGGTTTTTTGCAAACTCGTCAATTAATTTTCCAAAGATCATTGGGTCAAAAAGTGAAAAGGTTTGATTGATGCCTGCAAGGATAAATGCCAGTAAAACCAAGGGTCTGTATGGCTTTAAATATTGTAATAAAATTTTCATATAAGTCAAATGATTCGAAGGGTAAAGGTAATTAAACTTAAACGGTTTTAGTTAAAATTGGGGCTTATCCACTAGTTGTTGAAAACTGAGGCTAGCTAATATTGGGCAAACGCTATGAATAGGGTAATTTACTTACATACAAAGGGTTCAAAGAAGTTAAAATTACAAATGATGCTTTGGAGAAAATTTACTGGTGAAACTATAACGCTTCCCATTAAGGAAGCAGTTAGGCAGGCAATCATTGCCGAGTCGCTAAAAAAAACAAAATTAAAAGTTTGCATAGGAACGGATAGTCAAGTAAAAGCAAATGTGACAGAATTTGCAACCGTTATTGTTTTTTTAAGAGAGCATAATGGGGGTTTTATGTATATCCATAATGATAAAACAACACAAAAATTTCATCTAAAGGAACGCATGTTGGCCGAAGTAGCTAAGAGTATTGAAATTGCCTATGAGTTATGTGATTTGTTTATTGAATACCAGGTGGAGATGGAAGTACATGCAGATATCAATACGAATCCACAGTTCAAAAGTAATGATGCGTTGAAGGAAGCGATGGGCTATATTCTGGGAATGGGTTTTGCATTTAAAGCAAAGCCAGAAGCCTTTGCGAGTAGTTGCTGCGCGGACAAGGCGGTCAATTAGTGTCTTACCCTTCGGCTACGAGCTTATTGTATTGATCAATACAAGCCAATACCTCATCGGTACCCGTCTTTTTTTCAGCGCTGGTGACAAATCCTTGTGGTAAAAATTGTAATTTTTCGTTTAATATTTCAAAAAACGATTTTACATTTCTGGCAACCACACCCGGCTTTTCCTTATCTGATTTCGTAAAGATGACGGTATAGGGAATTTCCCATTGTACTAATTGCTCAATAAATTCTATATCTATTTTTTGTGGACTGTGCCTACTATCAATCAAAACAAATACGCGATTGAGGTTTTCTCTTTTTCTTAAATAGTTTTCGATCATTTGTTCCCAACGGCGTCGGCTACTTTGGGATACTTTTGCAAAACCATAGCCAGGTAAATCAACAATATACCATTTGTCTTGTTTTCCTTTGGCTACACTATTACTAATGATCTCGAAATGATTAATCAGCTGTGTTTTACCAGGGGTGCCCGATGTTTTCGCTAAATTCTTTTGTTGGCATAAGGCATTAATGATGGATGACTTTCCAACATTACTTCGTCCTATAAATGCATATTCAGGCAAATTTAATTTAGGACATAGATCAAAACTAGGACTTGATATTAAGTAAGTCGCTTTTACAATTTTCATATTTTATCAAAACCTATTTCGCTGTAGTAGGTTGTTTTTTTATTACCAAGCTATCCGCTGGGTAAGTTGCTTTTAAGGAGTCCATAATACTTTGACACCAATTGGTTAAGGTTTCTTTTTCTGCGTCAGTTAATCTTGCTTCTTTGTGAATTAAAGTGTAAGAATACAAAGGCATTTCTCCTTCCTTTATTTGCTCAATCACTTCCTCTAATTTGTGATTTTGTTTTGCAATTTTATAACTTGCAAATTCATTAAAATTAAAATGGCGCTTTCCGTCTTTTACATGATCCTCTAACCAATAAGCAATGGGTTGTATCTCTGCATAAAATGGATAGTTGGTATTATTGGTATGACAGTCCGCACAAGCTTTATTAACGATTACTTTAACATCCGCTGGCATCGGGTACAAAGTGGAAATATCTTTTTGGATATCGCCGGAATTATTTTTTGTTGGGCGAACCACTTGTGCTATTGCTAATACAACAACAAGTGTAAGTACAATTTTCTTTATCAAAGGAGTAGTTTTATGCAGTTAAAGTTAACACATTTCCAGTCATTTCCGAAGGAATGGGTAAACCCATTAAGCTAAGTATTGTTGGCGCGATATCGCCTAATTTTCCTGACTTTAATTGGCCCTTCCAATTTTGATCTACTAAAAATAATGGAACCAGGTTTAAAGTGTGTGCTGTATTGGGTGAGCCATCTACGTTAATCATGTAATCGGCATTCCCATGATCTGCGGTCACTAGTAAACTATACCCATTTTGTAAACCAGCCGTTACTATTTTTTCAACACAACTATCTACGGTTTCTACTGCTTTTACTACTGCGCTAAATATACCCGTATGTCCTACCATATCCGCATTGGCAAAATTCAAGCATATAAAATCGGCTTCCCCTTTATTTATTTCGGGTAATAATTTTTCAGTTAATTCATTCGCACTCATTTCAGGTTGCAAATCATAAGTGGCTACTTTCGGTGAGGATGCCATGATGCGGGTTTCCCCTTCAAAAGGAACCTCACGACCGCCATTAAAAAAGAATGTCACATGGGGATATTTTTCAGTTTCAGCAATGCGAATTTGTTTTTTATTGTTTTGCGCTAGTATATCACCCAGCGTATTTACTAAATTATCATTTTCAAAAATCACCTGCACATTTTTAAATGTTTCATCATACTTCGTTAAAGTAGTATAGTGCAATGCTATTTTTTTCATTCCAAATTCAGGAAAATCCTTTTGAGATAAAACTTCTGTAATTTCTCTACAACGATCGGTTCTGAAATTAAAACACAAAACAGCATCTCCTTCCTTAATCTTGGCTATTGGTAGGCCATTTTCGGTAATGATGGTGGGCTTGATAAATTCGTCGGTGATATTATTGTCGTAATTTTCTTGTATCGCTTTCAAGGCCGAATTTGTTGCAGGCCCTTGCGCATGGACTAAAGCGTCATAAGCAAATTTGACCCTTTCCCATCTTTTATCACGATCCATGGCATAGTATCTTCCGCTAATGGATGCAATTTTGCCTACTGAATTTAGTAAATGTGATTCCATATTTTGTACAAATCCAAGTCCACTCTTAGGATCGGTATCTCTTCCATCAGTGAAAGCATGAATATATACTTCTTTTAATCCTTCATTTTTACAAATGTCACAAATTGCTTTTAAATGACTGGTATGCGCGTGAACGCCACCATCACTCACTAATCCCAATAAATGAAGTGGTTTATTATTTTGTTGGGCATATTTTATAGAAGCAAGTAGGGTTTCGTTTTTTGCAAATGATTCTTCACGAATAGCGACATTGATTCTTTGTAACTCTTGATAAACAATTCTTCCTGCACCTAAATTCAAATGCCCCACTTCACTATTGCCCATTTGTCCATCCGGCAAACCAACGGCCTCGCCACAAGTCACTAGGGTGCTGTGCGGATAGGATTGCGCTAAGCTGCTTACAAAAGGTGTTTTGGCCTGTTGAATTGCATCTGCAGTAGGAACTAAACCCAATCCCCAACCATCCATGATCACTAAAATTACTTTTTTGGACATATTTTCGACTTTTTGGAAGCTACCCGTATGATTTTAATTAAATTGTACCACAAAGTTTCAAAATACTAGGCACATTACAAACTTTAAGCAGTTTTAATCCCAAAAAATATGCAATTACTTCGAAAAATACTACTGGTGTTCAGCTTTACAATTTCATTTGGTGTGGTAATGGCGCAAAATGAAACAGAAACCTTGGTGCAAACTTTACAAACTGCAAATTTTAGCAATTTGTTGTCCTTTTGGGATGCTGGATCTGAAGTGAATATTTTAGATCAAACGGCACAAAAGCAACTTACGCCAGCCCAAGCCAATCAGCAATTACAGCTTTTTTTCAGTAATAAAAATATTATTGGTTTTGAAAAAAATGCCGAACGAAAATTAGGGACTACTATTTACATCACCGGTAAATTGTTATCAACTCAAGGAAAATTTAATTTAAGTTTGTTGTTGCATGAAACAAAAAATGGTGTTTCAATTGTAAGTGTTCGTATTAGTTAATTGAATGAGCTTTATAAAATTGAATTCGTTAATCTTATAAGAAAATTATTTTGCCTCATTTAAGAAATCCTTTTTATTGCTATTAATTTTTTAATCCTTTTATAATGAGTAAAAACAATAAAAATAATTCTCCATTCGTGTATAGTACCAATCCGGCAGCCATTTCTTCGGTTCCCGAGGACGAAATAGAAACCTTGCCTAATGGGGATCAGCCACTTCGGGTTATTCTCGAAACCAAGCATCGTGCGGGTAAAACGGTTACCATTATTTATGGGTTTGTTGGGAAGTTGTCGGATATGGAAAGTATTGGCAAAGCATTAAAAAATCATTGTGGCACTGGCGGTTCAGTTAAAGAGGGGGAAATTATTATTCAAGGCGATCACCGTCAAAAAGTTTTCCAATATTTAAAGCAGAAAGGATACCATAAGGCGAAGCTTTAATTACAAAATCCTTTTATCTATTCAAACAATTATAATTTCAATATTTAAATAGTAGTTGTTTCGCAAAAAATCAACTTAGTTTAAATAGGCGAATATAAAGCGCAATTGAAATTATTAGTAAAGTATTTCTAAGTTCAGTCTGGTTTTAAACTCTTGTACCAATGGGTACTGTTCTGCAATACGTTCAAATTTTTGCTTGCTGTTTAATCTTAAATGAAGGGGTACATCTTCTTTTTCTCCAGCATCCACCAATATAGAAAACTGAATGGCCCTATTATAAAAGGTCTCCCAAATTTTTTCAAGTAAATTCATGCGCTCTTGTTCCACAAACTTTTGTGCGGTTAATGCGGAAACGGTCACTGTAAAATGGAGTGGGTCTAAAATTTCTAAAATGGCTAATTTAAAAGTGCCATGGGAGGAATGCTTTAATGCATCTAAAAGATAAAGGGTATAATCATCCCAGCATTTTTTTAGTGCATCCATTTCTAAAGGAATAGGTTCCTTTACTTCTTCGATATTATATTTTGAACCATACTTTTGTTGTAAAGCTGCTAATAAATTCTTTTTATTGCTACCCGCAATGTCGCTTATCGAATTGGTTGGGGGAGTGCTGCTTTTATTTGGACTCGTATTATTAGTACTCGTCGTATTAGTTCCCGTTGGTAATTCTTGCGATGGATGGTTGATCGCGGGGATGGGTTCCCTTAAATGATCATTTATGGACTTATCAGGTTCGATGGTTATAACCGTTTTTGGGGGACGACTGATCGGGGTTTCGGTTTCGATGATTAATTTGGCCTGCTCATTCACCACCATTTTACCTAATGGCAAAATGCGTTTGATTTTTACAGGGTAGTTTGCGTCAACTAGTTTTTTTTTTACTATTTCGCCGTCCTGCATACTTAATTCAATGGCTTGTTGTAAAAAATTGAGCTTAATTAAAGCGAGCTCCACATGTAAGCGTTTGTTACGCGCCATTTTAAATTGAATCTCGGACTCATTTAAAATATTTAAAGCACTTATTAAATAAGGTGTGCTAGTTGTATTTGCTGTTTCGATGTATTGTTCCCGCCAACCTTCAATGGATTCTAATAAGTGGGCACTCGCTGGATCCTTACATACTAATATATTTCTTATAAATCCTGCTAAACCATATAGCACCATGTCGCCTTCAAATCCTTTTTGATTTATTTCATCATACAGGAGCATGGCGCTGGTTAAATCCTGTGCAGTTAAAAACCCTAATAATTTGAAATAATATGCCTCGTCTAAAATATTTAAATGCTCAAGTGTATTTTCATAAGTTAAGGCACCATTGGAAAAGCTGACAATCTTATCCAAGATACTTAGCGCATCACGCATACAACCTTCACTTTTTTGAGCAATCAGCTGTAATGCATTTTTTTCTGCCTTAATTTTTTCCTTGCCAACAATTTCCTCCAAATGCAAAACGGTGTCGTTGGAATTGATTCTTCTAAAATCAAATATTTGACAGCGACTTAATATGGTCGGAAGAATTTTATGTTTTTCGGTGGTCGCTAAAATAAAAATAGCAAATGGGGGTGGTTCCTCTAATGTTTTTAAAAATGCATTAAATGCACTTGAACTTAACATGTGGACCTCATCCACAATATATACTTTGTATTTTCCAGCTTGTGGAGCAAAACGAACTTGCTCTACCAATGTTCTGATATCGTCCACTGAATTATTACTTGCCGCATCTAATTCATGAATATTTAAACTCGCCCCTTTTTCAAAGGAAACGCAGCTATCACAAGTATTACAGGCTTCCCCTTCCTTGGTAACTTTTGTACAGTTAATTGTTTTGGCTAAAATTCGCGCGCAGGTAGTTTTGCCTACGCCTCTTGGGCCGCAAAATAAAAATGCATGCGCCAAATGATTGTTTAAAATGGAATTTTTTAAGGTAGTCGTAATATGCGACTGTCCCACCACTGTACTAAAGTTTTGGGGCCTATATTTTCGTGCTGATACTATAAAATTTTCCATACTTGACGCGCAATATACACATTCAAAATCAAAACTTATATTCTATGAATTAAATCTTATCCCCCAATTTTCAAACAGGTAAAATTAGCCGCCTGTTTTATATTCCATGACGGGATGTCGCTCAAATGGATGTGATTTTACGTCAAAAATGTACCTGAAAGTGACCATCCTTCTGCTAGGGTTAGCGTCCAAACTTTTGTAAATATTGAGCATTTTAGGGTTCCAATCGCCCGCCCAACCCATTTCGTATTCGTCGTACAATTTTATCTCATTTAAAAGTATATGACAGGAGTTGATTAAAAAACTATCAATGCCCAGTGCTTGATACTTGGGTACCACACCAAAAGCCAGGCCGGTTAATTTATTATTTTGTCCCG
Organism: Chitinophagaceae bacterium; assembly: GCA_009693715.1. Lineage (GTDB taxonomy): Bacteria > Bacteroidota > Bacteroidia > Chitinophagales > Chitinophagaceae > Sediminibacterium. The sequence goes on along the minus strand of SHWT01000110.1, from coordinate 520 downwards.
TCCATTTCATCCATAATAAATGTAGTTTTTGCCATAGCCCTAAAGCCCCATTAAAATATTTAAAATATTGATTTACGTCCGGGATATTAATAAACATAGCGATGGGCTCCTGCTTATAATAAGCAAACCAAATAACCCTTTCGTCCATGACTGCTTTTAAGGAATTAAATAGTTTTATGATTTGAGGCAGTGTAATCGCTTTTTCTTCTCCATGTTGTGCCCATGCTGAATTGTAGATGGTGACAAAATCCTGCGCATATTTTTCAAGTTTTTTCTCATCCAAATGAACAGCTGTATAATCAGGCTTAGATTTGAACTTATGATACCTTTCTTCAAATCGCGCAGGAAGTGGGTTCAATAAATTTTTTCTATAATAATACTGATTGTAATAATTTTCAAAACCGTAATTGGTTAAAAGGGTCTCATAATAGGAAGGGTTAAATGACATGCCATACATGGGTTCCGCTTCAAAACCCTCCACCATCAAGCCCCACCATTTGTCTCTATCTCCAAAATTGAT
>SHWT01000109.1 GCA_009693715.1 Chitinophagaceae bacterium | reverse complement strand
TATATGCAAAAGTTGAAAAAACAATAGTAGATGGTATTGTTTATTTTGATAGGACAAAAGATGCGGAAATGAGTAAAAAGATTACTGCAGAAAAATCAAGATTAATACAAAAACTATTGGGAGAAAAAAGATCGGGTATGCCAATGGGAAGACCAATGCCTAGCTTCCAAACAATATTAACCTGTGGTGATCATGAACACGAAGATCACATGGCGACCATTTATGAAAATCAAAATAATTAATTTATGAAAAATAAATATACAAGCTTACTCATATTAACACTTGCGATTTTTACAATCAATGCAAAGGCACAGGAAACGGTTTATCCTGCAGGTCCACAAAAAGGAGTTTCTGCAATAACACACGCAACGGTGCATGTGGGTAATGGAACTATTTTAACAGATGCAACCATTGTATTTGAAAAAGGAAAAATCACGGCAGTAGGAACTGGTGTTTCAATACCAAAAGGTGCTACTGAAATAGATGCAACTGGAAAACAGGTGTATCCTGGTTTAATTTTACCAAGTTCTAGTTTAGGCTTACGTGAAATTAGCTCAGGCGTTCGCGGAAGTAATGACTATCAAGAAATTGGTGAAAATAATGCAGACATAAGAAGTATTGTTTCATACAATACAGATTCTAAAATTATCAATGTATTGCGGGCAAATGGTATTTTATTGGCGCATGTTTCACCATCGGGTGAGCTAATCGAGGGAAGATCAAGTGTGGTTCAATTAGATGCATGGAATTATGAAGATGCTGAGTATAAAGCAAACACTGGAATGTATATTTCCATGCCTTCACTAATGGCGCGCCGTGGTGGACGTGGTGGCTTTATGCGTGGTATGATGGTGGGTGGTGGTGGAGATCCATTAAAAGCAGCATTTGATAAAATTGAAACTATTAAAACCTATTTCACAGAAGCGAAAGCATATTGCCAAGAAAAAGTTCATGCCTATAATAATTTGAAGTTAGAAGCTGCACGTGCCTTATTTGATGGAAAACAAAAATTATTTGTTCGCGCTAATGAAATAAAACAAATGCTACTCGCTATTGATTTAGGAAAAACATTTGGTTTTAATATAGTAATAGTAGGCGGTGGGGAAAGTTTTCAAATTGCAGGCCTATTGGCTGATAATAAAATTCCTGTGATACTTGACGAAACGCATGCATTACCAGCATCCGAAGATGATGATGTTGACCAACCTTATAAAACCCCGGCACAATTACAAAAAGCGGGTGTTTTGTTTGCGTTAAACGACGTGTCAGATAATTCCAAACAACGCAACCTTAGCTTCAATGCTGGAACGGCCGCCACCTATGGTTTAACCAAGGAAGAGGCTTTGTCATCGATTACGCTTAACACGGCTAAAATATTAGGTATTGATAATGTTACCGGGTCAATAGAAGCGGGTAAAGATGCGAATATTATTATCAGTACGGGAGATATCTTAGACATGAGAGGCAACCAGCTGACACAAATTTTTATTCAGGGGCGTACCGTTTCATTAGACAACAAACAACTACAACTTTACGAACGCTATAAACATAAATATGGCACTAAGTAAAAACTTAATTGGTTTGTAAAAGACTAAAAATATTAATTATAAATTTTGACCGGTCGCTTTAATTGGCGGCCGGTTTTTTTGGGTATCTTAGCATCATGTCTAAAAAACTATTTTTATTAGATGCGCTTGCATTAATTTATCGTGCCTATTATGCGCTTATACGTACGCCACGTATTACATCAACGGGTATAAATACCAATGCACAATTTGGATTTACCAATACCCTACTTGAAATTATACGCAAGGAAAACCCGACTCATATTGCCGTTTGTTTTGATACACATGCTCCTACGGAAAGACATATTGACTTTGCGGATTATAAGGCCAATCGTCAGGAAACACCCGAAGATTTATTAGACTCATTGCCACATATTAAAGCAATTATAGAGGGCTTTAATATACCAGTAATCGAATATGATGGGTATGAAGCAGATGATATCATTGGAACCCTGGCCTGGCAGGCCGCTGACATGGGCTATGATGTTTACATGGTTACACCAGATAAGGATTATGGTCAATTGTTAATACATCCCAATGTTTTTATATGGAAACCCCCGGCCTTTGGGAACAAGGAAGAAATTGTAGATGCTAAAAAGATTTGTGAAAAATGGGATATCCAAAGGGTTGAACAAGTAATAGACATGTTAGGACTGATGGGAGATGCTTCTGATAATATACCGGGCATTCCTGGTGTGGGTGAAAAAACCGCAGCAAAGCTTTTAAAATTATATGATACGCTTGAGGGTGTTTTGGAAAACGCAGATAAAATTACAGGTGCCATGGGCGAAAAGGTTCGGGCTGGAAAAGCGTCTGCAATCATGAGTAAAAAATTGGCAACAATAATTACCAATGTGCCTGTTCAATTTCACGAAGAGAATTTTAGATTAAAAGAAAAAAACGGTTCTGCCTTGGCTGAAATATTTAATGAACTAGAATTTAAAACATTAGGTAAAAGAATATTAGGGGATGCGTTTTCAGTAACAGTTAGTGGTGGTGGTGGTGAAGAAAAGGGTGATGGTTCTTTTTCTAAAATAGAACCTAGTGGAAACGCACAAGAACAAACCGACTTGTTTGGCAACAGGGTTAATGTTAAGCCACACAAACAAAGAGCAAACAAAACAAACGAATCAGAGGTAACAGCAGATGCCGAGGATAACAGCGAGGATAATGATTTTGGTGGCAATCCTGAAACTGCACTAGTTGTAAATAAAAATATAAACAATACAGAGCATGATTATAAATCAGTTGTGGGGGACAAAGAAATAGCCGCGCTATTGAAAATCCTTTTGGAGCAAAATGAGATTTGTATTGATACCGAAACAACCGGGGTTGATGCAAACAATGTATCGCTGGTTGGATTAAGCTTCTCTTATAAAGAACACGAAGGATATTTTTTACCGATAGAAAATGATGGTGATGGTAAAACCGGCGCAACGCATATACTAAAAATATTACGGCCACTTTTTGATAATGAAAATATCACCTGGATTGGACAAAATTTAAAATATGATTTTTTAGTATTAAAATGGTACGGCATTGAATTAAAGGGAAAAACTTTTGATACGATGTTGGCACATTATGTAATAGAGCCAGAAGGCAGACGTGGTATGGATTTATTAAGTGCACAATTTTTAGGGTACGAACCTGTATCCATAACAAGCATCATTGGAAAGAAGGGTAAAAACCAAGGCAGTATGCGCGATGCACCGCTAGATCAAATTACACAATATGCGGCCGAGGATGCGGATATTACCTTGCAGCTGAAAAATTGTTTTGCTCCTTTAATTATAAAAAGAGATGTTACCAAGGTTTTTAATGAAGTAGAAAACCCACTGGTGCGCGTTTTGGTTGATATGGAATACGAAGGTGTGAAAGTGGATACAAAATTTTTAAGCGACTATAGTAAGGTGTTAGAGGTGGATGCTAAAATTAGTGAAGAGCGCGTGTATGAGCAAGCGGGTGTTCGATTTAATTTAGCTTCTCCAAAACAACTGGGTGAGGTTCTTTTTGAAATTTTAAAATTAGATGCGAAAGCCAAAAAAACAAAAACCGGGCAATATGCAACAGGGGAAGATGTTTTACAAAAAATGGCGGCTAAGCATAAGATAGTAGATGATATTTTAAATTTTAGAGAGCTCACTAAATTAAAATCCACCTATGTTGATTCGGTTCCAGCTTTAATAAATCCTAAAACAGGGCGCATACATACTAGCTATGCGCAGGCGGTGGCGGTCACTGGCCGACTAAGCAGCACCAATCCAAATTTGCAAAATATTCCCATTAGAACGGAGCGTGGCCGAGAAATAAGAAAAGCATTTATACCAAGAGATCCAAGTAGGGTTTTAATAAGCGCGGATTATTCACAAATAGAATTAAGAATTGTTGCAGCCATTAGTGGCGATCCAAATATGTGTGATGCCTTTAAACAAGGAAAAGATATTCATACCGCAACCGCGGCGAAGGTATATGGCATTGATGAGTCGGCCGTAACGAAGGAAATGCGCTATAAAGCCAAAAGTGTCAATTTTGGAATTATATATGGACAGGGTGCTTTTGGGTTAGCAGAAAACTTAGGAATTCCAAGAGCAGAGGCAAAAGAAATAATTGACAATTATAAAAAAGAATTCCCCAATATTCAATTGTACATGGACGAACAAATTAATCATGCAAAGGAAGTGGGTTATGTAGAAACCCTTATGGGCAGGAAGCGTTGGTTAAGAGATATCAATAGTAGCAACTTTACCGTACGTGGTTTTGCAGAAAGAAACGCAATCAACTCTCCTATTCAGGGATCTGCGGCTGATATGATAAAATTAGCAATGATTAAAATTCATGCGGAAATGAAAAAATCAAGCTGGGAATCCAAAATGATTTTACAAGTGCATGATGAATTGGTATTTGATGCAACAGAAAAAGAAGTTCCGGCGCTTAAAGAATTAATATTGGATTGTATGAAATCTGCAATGGTATTACCAAATGGAGTTCCGGTAGAAGCAGAGGTGGGCGTTGGAAAAAACTGGTTAGAGGCGCATTAAAAAAATTACAGGATTTTTTTATAACTAAACGGTGCTACTTTTTTTTATAAACAGGAACAGTACTACAGGGTTCGCCATACATGATGCTTTTAACAACTGGTCTTAGTTTTTGTGTAATAGCAATATAGGCCGACTCTCCAATGGGTGTTTCACCACAACCCTTAATAACCACCCGCTGATCGGTATATTCAGCAGCATTAATTGCGCTTATTTCTTGTAACAAAACCTGTTCGCGAACCTTATTTTCATCCCCGAAATAAATTGCCTTTGCGGTATTGCTTAAATTAGACGCAACCAACATATTTGCCCACATTGGAATGATAGCATCGGCGGAACAGTGAATGCCCACAATTTTATCTTGGTATTCCTTCCAGTCAATTTCGGCTAGCGATGCCCTAAACTCCTTCTCTTTTAAAATGAGCTCCATAAACAAATACGGCTTAATATCAAACACAACCACCGCGTTGTTTGGTAAAAAGCTAGCCAAATCAACACTTATTAATCCGCTTTCTGCAACCTTATTTATTAATGAATCAGACATGGTGTAAAATTAGGCACTATTTAATATATCTACTAGCGAAATTAGAAGAAAGTGATTAAAAACAAACGGCCCCGATATATCAGGGCCGCAATGTCTATAAAATCATTCATGTATTAATACACTTTAGACCTATTATCTTTAATATTGGCTGCCTTTTTTAAAGCAACATTCGTTCTAAACATTACATTTCTTAATCTTTGTAATGTTTCGTCTTTATATAATAAAGGATCTTGTTGCGCTGGTTTAGCACCCAATGCATTAACACTTAAAACAAAAACACCCGTATTACCCGAAATAGGCTCACTCACTTTATTTAATAATGCTTTGTTAAAAGCGGCGCCAACCACCCTTGGTTCATTCCCAACATTTGATAACATTGAAAATACATAGCCAATGCTATCTAATTTTTGAACGATTGTTTTTCCTGCAGTAGCATATGCTTCCAGGGAATTACCCTTCAGGGTTGTTTTAATGATGCTCGCCTTTTTTTCATCTCTAATTATTCCTTCTACCTGTGGTCTTGCTGCATCAACGCCCATTAAACCCTTTTTATCTTCGCTGGTAATAATTGCAACCAAATAATTATCTTCTACCTCAAATGGTTCTGAGATATCATTGACTGATTTTTCATAAACCCAACGCACCATCGCTCTTGTTTCACCAACGCCCTGTATACTAAAATCATTTTCTTTTATATTCGTAGCGGGTAGTGCTTGTTTGTTTGCTTTAACGGCGTTTGAATTAAATGATTTTAAATCCTTACTAGAAGTTGCAAATTGTGCAGCTGCTGTTGAAGCGGTGTTAATTGTTTCTGTACTTGGTAATAATGGCTTAGATAAATAAGCAATTTTATAAGAGGCTACCTTTGGTGTTTGTTTTAAAATCTCAACATAGTGGTAGCCAAATTCTGTTTTAACAACCTGCTTGGTTCCAACTGGATTAGCAAACGAGAAATCATTGAATGCTGGCGTCATTTGTGCTTGAGGAAACATTTCTAATGTTCCTCCGGTTGGCTTGCTTCCTTGATCGTCTGAATATTGTTGACATAGCGCATCAAAGGAAGCGCCACCACGAATGGCGATACTGATACTATCTGCTAATTTTTTTGCAACGCTATCGTCTTTAATTTGTTGTCCATTTTGTGGATTGGTTGTTGCAATTAAAATATGTCTAACACTGCTGCTATCAGGCCACTGTGTAGTTCCAACCACCTTTGCAATGGTAAGGTTTCTACCATCTATATAAGGACCGAAAACACCACCATTTGGTAAAGATAGAATAGAATCTTTTTGTGGCACTTGGATTCTATTTCTACTTAAATAACTATTATAATAAATATTCTCTGAGCCAACCTTGTTTAAATAAGAAGAAACATCGCTCGCGTTTTTAAAATCTTCTTTTAAGGAAGCTACTTGATTATAAACGTTAGCGCTATCGTTTGATGAGGGTGCGGCGCTAAAAACAACAAAGCTTATATTCCTGGATGTTTCATCAACCTGGTAAGCGGCTTTATTTTCTTTTAAATAAGTAGCAACCTCGTCATTGCTTACTTTAACCGTGCTGTCTATAATACTATTATAAGGAACAGAAACATAAGAAATATTTGAAATAGCATTTGTCTCTGCAAATTCTTTATCGGCTAACCATTTTGGAAATTGTATTCCTTTAATAACTAATGCTTGATATTTACTTCTTTGTCTGTTTTCAATTGAAGGCGCAATATAAAATTTTTCTATCTGGTTTATTTGATCTGTGTTTTTGCTTTTTTTAAGTTGTGCGATTGCTTGGCGCGCATCATTCACCTTAAACTCGCCAGTAGCCCCGTCGGTGAACTCTTGCTTAAACGGAGATTCGTTTCCGAATAAAACATCGTTTAATTCTTTATTACCCACAGATATGCCCAACTTTTTTTGTTCTGAGTTGAATAATAAAAGATCAACCTCTTGGTTCCATAAGAAACCAATGATTTGCTCTCTTTTAATTCCCTGAGCCGCATAGTTTTGCACTTGTATTTCGACCTTTTCTTCGAAGGCTGCTTTTTGGATTTCTTCCCCATTGACGGTACCAAGGCTTGTAATATTGTTTCCATTTTGACGTCCAACGCCATCTTGTAATATAAAAGCAACCAGTGCGATTACAATAATAATAAAGATGATCCATGTACCTCTTTCGCGAATGTTCTGAATAATTGACATATATC
>SHWT01000108.1 GCA_009693715.1 Chitinophagaceae bacterium | reverse complement strand
ATTCGTGATTTACATAGTCATGCGCAGCGATTAGTGGTGCGGCTTAATCTTGTTCAATTAACAGATCCTAGATTAAATAAAGAAGTAAAAGAAGGTACAGGTATTCAAGTGCCCAACACCGTTAAGTTCGCAGAGCCTGTGGTACATGCTGTTAAAAACCTAAGCAAAATACCTTTGTTCAACATTGTAATAGAGTTTAAAATTCCTCATTAACGAGGCTATTCGCAGTAAAATAATGTAGTCATAACAGCCATATTATTCTGAAAATATATTTTATTGCTATTTTAATATAATTTTAAGCCAATCAATTTTAAAAGTAAGTACTGAAAAGTTCTAAATTTAAAAGAAATGCTTAGAAAATTAACATTATTCTTGTGTTTATTTTTATTGAACACTTCCCTTCATGCCCAATTGGTCATTAACTATAGCTATGAGGGAAATGCAGATACGTCTAAATTAAATTTTGCTAAAACTGAATTTTCTAAATACCTCAAGGTTGCCATATTTAATAGTCGTATTAATCAAAACGTCTTTAATATTAAATTAATTAAAAAAGGGGCTAATCAAAACGGACATTTTAGTTATACCATCAATTCCAATGGGAATTTAGTAAATATGATTTGTATAGGGGAAGATGAGGCAGCTATTGGGCATTCCTTATATACGATTTTAGAAAACTTAGGCTTCCAATTTGATATTACGGGAGTAGTGGTGCCCATTGTATTTAAAACAGCAATATTCAAAAGCGATACCCAATCTATCATTCCTTTTACACGCTGGAGAGGTATAAGACAACATGTAAATTTTCCTATGGACATTTCCTCTTACCCACTAGCCGAAGCAAAGGAGTATCTAAACAATTTAGTTCGAATGCGTTTTAATAAAATTGCAATTCATAGTTATCCTAATTTATGGCATGAAGTAAATTTTGAAGATAGTGTTGACTTTGCTGGTAATTTTTTTTATGGTCGACAACATGATATCCCGAATATGCAAATTTTCACCAATCATATTCGATTTAATGATAAAATATTTAGTATCCCAGAAATTGAAAAAAGTTATTCTAACACCCCTGTAAAAAGCAAAATGGCAGTTGCTTGGATGCGCTCTTTAATTGAGTATGCACAGTCTATTGGCCTCCGTGTTCAAGTATCCATTGAGCCTAGGTCAAAAGGGGATATTCCCCTAATTACACGTACTGTAAAGTCGGTAATTAATAATTATCCGAGTATCGATGAACTTGAATTAATCACGGAAGAAATGGGTGGCTGGGGTAATGCAACAACGAGAGAACAAGTAAAGAAAATTGCGGTTGCACAATTTGGTGAAAGTATACTTCAAGATACAATGGTGACAAACGTAATAAAAAATAGTCAACCCGATTTAGATGTTTTATTTTTTCAATTAGGACGAAATATAACTGCACTGAAATTACTAGAAAAAGACCAAGAAATTATTTCACGCGCTATTAAGCTGAATTTAGGAATTTATTGTGTTATTAGCGATTACACGAAAGTTGCTTTTCATATCGCAAAAAAATATCTACCTAATAACACGATTGCTATTATGCCTGGTCATGGCAGTAAAAGAGTCGCAAACTATTTGCCTAATTTAATACCAATTAAATCGCAAATTGCACCTACTACAATTTATTCTTGGATTGAATTTGACGGGCTTATGTTTACACAGCAAAATGCAAATGAAGGCATATATGATTTAATGAAGTATCTAAAAGCATCAAATGGCGCGCAACAGCAAAATGCGATTTTATTTAATCATTGGAGAACTGCCGAAAACAGAACCTCAGCTAGATATGCAGCTTTAAATACTTTATATGGGCCCATTCCACAATTAGATTTTTATAAACAGTATGCCGAAAAGCTCCAAATTAATAATGTCGCACCCTATGTGCAAGCAATGCAGCTGTTAGAGAAAATTGATTGGATAGCTACCAACGACTTACCCAATATCGGCTTTTGTTGGGTAGGTGCATGGCGTGAAGGTGGACCCTATACTTGGATAAACAGCAAAGCATTAAAAAATGTACAGGGTTTATATAGTCAGGTGAATTACAATTTAAAAAAGGCAATGTATAATGTTGGAAGTATTTCCGGCAGTAACTATCTATCTTTTTTATTGAATAGATCTGAAGCTTCAAAATTATATTTAGATGCTTTTGAGAAGGGAATACAGGTTCAAAATATAAAACAAGATAGTGTAGGAAAATTCTCTCCAACGCAACAACTTAGTGCTAGCGTAATTTGCAATGATGCGCTTACTATTTTTAATAAATATTTACAGAAACATGTGGAAATGATGCCTGATAGAGGTTGCGAAGGCACACTCATCAATTTTTGGCATGCCCCAATTTATGGACTAAAAGTGATAAGATATAAATACGCTGGTATTCCAATTGATGCTGATCCAGTAATTGATAATAGAAAAGACGCACCGCCGTTACCTATTTATTTTAAAAAAAATTAGTATAATTATTACTTTGTCTCCATGATTTTCATGGGAATATTTTTATTGAACTTTTCAAGTACTAAGCCCTTTTGTTGGGTATAATTACCGCTAATTTGTTCGCGTCCTGTTATATTCACCTTAAATTGAACATCCCAATCTTTTGGCCAAGCTGGAAGCATATAAGTATATCCCTTTTCACTTTGTACCAGCATGGCTTGTAAAGCGCGCATAGTTATATTTCCATGGTCTTGATCAGGCACCCAGTCATAATTGGGTCCCCAAAAAGCAGGAAAGCGGCTACCATTATGTTTACTACTAAAGTTGGTACTTACCATTTTTTTTGCATCTTCAGTTAATCCTAATAAAGCTGCATTAACCGCATCTTGTTGCCAACCATTAAATGCAAGGTCTGATCTTTTATAAAAGGTATTGATGGCCAATTCCAAGTTTGGTTTCCCAATGCCATAAATTCGGTAAGGGAAAACTGCATACAATTGAGGATCCTCAATATTCATTCTTTTACCTAAGTTCAATCCAGAAGACAATACCCAAGTTTCATCCTCTGCTTTTTCTTTTGGTAAAACAGGCAACATCGCTAGTAACTGAGTACAATTTTGTTGAAATAATGGATCTTTAATTACAGCTTTGTATTCGTCTATTTTTAATAGTACCGCATTTAACCCGTCAATTTCAGGAGCGGGGTTAACCATACCTTCAAAATAGGTTTCTAACGATTGTGCTGGTTGAATAGATAATTTTCCCGTTGCATCCTTTTTATAATGCTGGGAATAAAAAGTAACTATTTCTTTAACAAAGGGAACAAACTTATTTTCAAATAAGACTTTGTCATTAGTGAATTCGTAATAATCAAACATCATCTTGCAAAGTTCTATTCCACTTTGCCAATAGTATCTAATGTATTTGTTTTCTGAAACACCATCTTCAAATTTGGATCGATCCCAGCCATAATTATCGTTTAAATAACTGCCCCAAGGTGTCAATGTTTCCGGGAAATAGGCGCCCTCGTGTTTAAAATATTTTTGTGTACGATATTTCGCCAATGGAATTGCATTGATATACATATCAAAAAAGGGCTTCATTAATTCAAAGTCGCCACTATAATACATGCTACTGTATGGTATTCTTGTATTTTGGAACCAAAAATTAGCACCCCATAATCTGAAGTCTGCATCTAATCCAACCTCTTTTTTCTCAACCAATGTTTCGTCAGGTGCTACTGTAAATATGGAGCCATTAAATTTTATTGGCATGCCTCCTCGGCCAGAACAGGCATTCAAATATCTTTGTAATAGGTACCCTTGGGTAATTTTGAATGTAGTACTAGGTTCTTTTTTTGAACTAACTATAATATAATGCTTGTTCCAAAATTGATGCCACCAGTTGATATGATTTTGGTATTTTTCAATTGCATTTAAATTTTGAATTTGCTTATGTAAGGCAATAATTTCTTTTTTCCATTCATTTGCATCAGGTGTATGTTTCTTTAGAATAGTAATTTGAAAGTTAAACTTGGTAGCAGAAACTTTATTTTCAATTGCATATTCATTCTTTTCTGTAAAATTTTCACCACTCACTATTGCACCAAAATTTTGATTTAATAAGGGGTCTTTACCAATCGTATTGAAATTTGTTATATTTTGATTATCCAAGGTTAATTGCCAAATGGAACTTTTATTTTGGTGTACCCACATTAATGCATTTGGCTGCATTAATACCGTATCCTTTTCCTTCATAAAGGGGGCTTCTCTAAATGCTACCCCATAGCCACTATGCCTTTCATGTCCCACCAATTCACTTGATTCCTTTCGCCACATGGCATTGGTCACTTCTACTTGTAAAGGAATTGTACTATTTCCTTGCACTTGAATTACTGGGTGATTAGCATCTATATAACATAAAACGTTTACGCTTTGATTCCCTTTGCTTGCTTTTATATTTATAACGCCATCATGTACAATTAGTGTTTGTGAAAATTGTTTTGCATCTAAAATATTAGGTGTGATTTTTACATCTACTTGTCCAATTTTTAATAATCTGCCAATTTCACTATAAGCATCTGTTTTAGAAACAAGAAAATGTATAGTGCCCAATGAGTCAACCCATACATTACTGCCTATATCACCATTGCCCATGGGCATTGATCCCAATTGGTTTTTACTTTGCGTCTCATAAACTACATTGTATGGTGTTAAGGATGGCTGTGCATTACTTATGATGGTTGCAAAAACAAGAAGCGACGTTATAAATAATTTGTTAAACCAATAATTCATTATTTTCTGTATTTGTCTTTGTATAATCCCATTTTATCAAATGGAATAGGTTGGAATCCAGGAATTTTATCAAAAACAATGGAATTACTTTTTAACATAAAATTGCCATTTTTCATATCTACAAATCCTGGATCTTCATTGGTTTTAAAATTATTATTTTCATAGGCTGTTGCAAATTCCCCACCCATTAATTTTACTAATTGTTCTGGTCCACCGATGATTACGTTCCTAGAAAATTCATTTCCCCTAGAACGCATACCTTGCCACTCTTTGCCTTCAACAATGACGTCGAGATAGGGCAATAATGATGGGTATCTTGTTGAATAAGGAGGTTGGTCAAACTTTATTGACTCGGTTAATCTTTTTCTAAGAATTCCATTTTTGCCAAAATATTCAGCTGCTTGATTTTTTGCCCAACTATAAAATTGTGCTGATATGACAAAACTATTTGAAAGCGGCTCAATGATAATATTGTTTTTCATCTTTAAATCCCATCCTCCATTACTAAATAATGTACCATGATTCACTTTTAAATCATAAAATACATTTCCATAAACGGTAACATCTGTGGATGCATCATCGCAGTAAATGCCCATATTCATTCTGTTAGCATTTCCTGAATGATGAAAATAATTATATCGAACAATATTGCCTCGATTACTTGGGTCTCTTCCAATATACCAAGGGGAGGTATCATCAGAATTAGTTGTTACATCATGTACATTATTGTATTCAAAAATATGTTCATTTCCATACACAAATATGCCTTGAAATTCTGCATTGTAAACCTCGTTATGTGAAACTATATTTCCACAACCATTCACATTAATGCCAGCCCATAAAAATTTATTTCTCAAATTGTAATCATGTACTTTACAATTTTCCACTACATTGTTTCCGTTGATTAAATGAACTTTACTTCCACCACTTAAAAATATACCGCCACTCCCTGTATTGTATACATCACAACTTTGTATGCGATGATTGTTCCCTGCCAATCGATCCCATCCAGTGTTAGCGTAAATATGATTTTGAAAGTCCCCAATGATTCTTGATACTGCTACACCTTTGTAGTCATCAACGGACATATCATCTTTTAATCTTAAAGCACCTTGCCCCATTACAATCCCTGTATTGCCAATATTTCGAACTGTACATCCTGCAATGGTATTGTGATTGCCGCGTTCCATATAAATACCAATGCCTCTAGCAACTTCAAAAGTGATACCGCTTAAATTGATATGACTTACGCCTTCCATTGCAATAATGGGATCTTCAAGCATGGAAACCATGATAGAAGCATTTGTAATATTAGTTGGTGGCCAAAAGTATAAGATCCCTGATTTTCTATCCAAATACCATTCTCCTGGGCTATCTAATTCCTCAAGTATATTTATAGCTGCATATTGCTGAAAATCTCTGCCGCTTGCTATTCCATATAAATGGGGCATGGCTAACTGAACTGTTTTTTGCAGAGTATCAATTGACTTTACATTTATGTAATCATCTGCGTAGCCATAATTGAAAGTACCACTCAACCATACATCTTCTTGTCCTTGCCATTTTGCATGTCGCGCATCTGTATATTGAAATTTTCCGCCTCTGTTAGATTTGTCCAAACTTCTTGGAACCGATCCCTTGTCGATTACTTTTCCTATTTTGATATATCCCTTATTTGGATATCGCGCAAGCGTCATTGGATCTCCATTAAAAAACAATTGCAATGGTGCAGGCGTAACTGCAACGGTATGTCCAAATTGCTTATGAGATCCAAAATCATTTATTCCGATACTAGGTAAATGCACCTGTAACATACGCCCAACCGTATTTTCATTTAACCTTTTGATTATTGCTGCATCTTTAACTTTACTAAAGGCGCTTGGTTGAATGTTTTTGCCTCCTGTAATAGTTACAGTACCAATTTTATCTGCTTGCCAAGTAATTTCTTTTCCAGCTTGACCGCTGTCTTGTTCGTTTAATACAAAAGTGGTAGCTAAATTATATTGACCAGGTGCAATATGTACAGTGATCCCTTTTGTATTTTTTGCTTTATAATTTTGTACTAATTTTTGTGCCGCTGTTAAACTTGCTACCGGGCTTTCAATACTTCCATTATTTTTATCATTCCCTTTTGTGGATACATAAAAATTTTGTCCAAAAATCGCAGTTGAAAAAGACGTGGCGATAATTAAATATTTCAATTTAATAAATTGCATAAAGTATTTTTAAAAATGTATAAAAAAATTTAGAATCGAATGTAATTCAATCTTTGCTAATTCAAATATAATGGGCTTTTTGCTATCTAATTGACGCTTTGTTCAATATGCTAAAAAAGTATACAATTTCGCTTTTGCCTTCAAATGTAAATCAGTGGTTCTCAATAACTTTAAGGCACTTGTGGGCTATTCAAAAAAACTAATTATATCTTTTTTGGCTAGCGTTATAATTCAGCATTTTTCAGTAATTTTATTGACGTATTTGCGCGCTATGAAAAAATTAAATGTGATTTTTTTTACTTTACTATTTGTGTTCATTTTCTCCGCTTGTGATAAAATTGATATTCCTTCTGAAGTACAAGAGCAAATGGCGCAATTGCCAGATGAAATAGACTATAATT
>SHWT01000107.1 GCA_009693715.1 Chitinophagaceae bacterium | reverse complement strand
AGGATGGTAAAGCTTTGCAAGCAGGTACCTCTCATTTTTTAGGTCAAAATTTTGCAAAAGCATTTGATGTAAAATTTAGTGATAAAAATAATACGCAAGAATATGTTTGGGCAACAAGTTGGGGTGTAAGTACCCGACTCATTGGTGGACTAGTGATGACCCATAGTGATGATGAAGGTTTGGTATTGCCGCCAAGAATTGCACCCGTGCAAGTGGTCATCGTACCTATCTTTAAAGGAGACGAACAAAAAGCAATGATTGATGAAAAGATGGCAGTGGTTGTTGCTTCTTTTAAAGCAGCGGGTATCAGAGTTAAATATGATAATACAGATAACAATCGACCAGGTTGGAAATTTGCAGAATATGAATTGAAGGGTGTGCCTATTCGTATAGCGGTGGGCCCAAGGGATTTGGAAAACAACCAGGTTGAATTAGCGCGTCGCGACACCAAGGAAAAAACAGCTATTTCATTGGATGGATTAACCGAAACAGTTGCCGCATTATTATTAGAGATTCAAGCTAACTTATTGCAACGCGCAACAAAATATCGTGACGATCATATTACATCAGTAGATACTTGGGATGAATTTATAAATGTATTGGATAATAAAACTGGTTTTGTTTTAGCGCATTGGGATGGGACTGCAGCAACGGAAGAAAAAATTAAAGATCAAACCAAAGCAACCATTCGTTGTATACCATTAGATAATCCATTAGAGGTCGGTAAGTGCATACTCACTGGCAATCCTTCCAAGCAACGCGTTTTATTCGCGCGTGCTTATTAAGCGCTAAGAATATTCCATGCGACAAAAAGCCATCCCCGAAGTTTTAATGCCATTTCTTGATGGAAAGTTGTTGCTCATTGATAAGCCACTACAATGGACTTCCTTTGATATCGTTAATAAAATTCGTTACCTAATCAGGGTAAAAAAAGTGGGGCATGCTGGCACTTTAGATCCATTAGCCACGGGCTTATTAATCGTTTGTACTGGAAAGTTTACGAAACAAATAAACGAATACCAGGGTTTGCCAAAGGAGTACACTGGCACTTTGGTTTTAGGCGCAACAACTGCTTCCTATGATTTAGAAACGGCCCCGGAAAATTTTAAATCCATATCGCATTTGACGGAACTTGAAATAACCAATGCAACGCATCCATTCATTGGAGAAATTTTACAAATGCCACCACAACATTCAGCCATCAAAAAAGAGGGAATGCGTTTGTATGAATCTGCGCGAAAAGGAATTGAAGTAAAGGTAGATCCACGAAAAGTAAATATTATTAGTTTTGAAATTACGCATATCCATTTACCCAATATTAATTTTAAAGTAGTTTGTTCAACGGGTACGTATATTCGAAGCTTAGTCAAAGATTTTGGGGAAGCTTTAGGCGTAGGTGCTTATATGAGTGCATTAAGAAGAACAAAAATTGGTGATTTTATAATTGAAGATGCAATTCAATGGGAGGATTTGAAAAAAGATATTGATGGTTTATTGGCAAGTCAAGTGGAGACGGATGCAGTGCCGAATGCGTAAAAAATACGCAAGTTAAAAAGGTAATCCAATCCCAAATTGCCAAGCATAGTTGTTTACCTTACTTCCATTCTGTTTTACTTCCGTCCATTTTATATTAGTGATATCCATCCAGCCTTGATTGCTGGATCTTGTAGGGTCTTTCATTTTTAAGGCATAGTCAATCCTGACAATAAAATAATTAAAATCAAGTCGTAAGCCTGTTCCCACCGCAATAGCTAAGTCCTGATATAATCTGCTCAGTTTGAAGCCAGCCAAAGGATCTTCCTTGGTGTCTCTCGCATTCCAAATATTACCGATATCTGTAAACACCGCCGAACCTATTTTGTAGGAACCCCATTGAAATAATGGAAAACGGTATTCTAAGTTGGCTTCCAATTGTAGGTCGCCAAAACGATCAAAACTTTGACTTTTAGCACTGGTGTCATAAAAGTTAGAGCTGCCTAATCCCAATTGTCTCAGTCCCCATGCACGCATACTATAAGGGCCTCCTGCTGTGAATTGTTTAAAGAAGGGGAGTTGTCCACTCAGTGTTTTATTATTGCTATAATTATTACCCCAGCCACCCATGATTCTCCATGCAAGTTCGGTGTAATCATACTTATATACCTTTCTTAGTTCCGTCTCCAATTTAAAGTAACGATAAATATTTGATTTTAAATTGGTCAATCCTACTAAACCACCTGCTTCTTCAACACCAATTCTGAAATAAGTATTTTGATTAGGATTTTTTATGGTACTTCCTTGATAAATATAATTGAGTGTTTGGCTAATTACATTTCCTTCGTTAAAGGACGATCTTAAAAATGGATTAAGTATTAATAAGCTATCTAGTTTTGAAAACTTATTGATTTGATAAAATTCAATATTTAAAGGTTTGTAAATCCAAGTGCCAGTAGTGGCAAATTTATTTTTTTTCCATTCATAGCCCCAGTTGGTCGTGAAAGATTTTAGTTGGTAGTAATTTAATCGATCAATGTAAGCGCTGTTTAATGAGAAGTTGGTTCTTGTATTTTTTGAGTTTCTGCTTTTTTGTGGCGCAAATGGGATAATTAAGGAGGGGAAACTATAGGTATGTCCTACATTCCAAAGTAAGGTTTGTGTTAAATTATTATTACTGTTTCCTACATTCAACTCAATGCCTAATCTTAAATTGGTAATGGACGGTATTGATTTTTTTGCCACATTTTTATCCCGGTAGGTAAAGTTGGTGGAGAGCCCTAATAAATTACCCGAGGTTAGCTGCGATGTATTTCTGCTTCCTTCCACATCAAAGCTATAGCTACGTCTCAAGGCAGGTAATAAAAAATAATGCAGGTATACACTGTCTTGTTTAATAGTAGTACGGCCATCAATTTGTTGCCAGGCGCCTAACCCACTAAAGTTATTAAGTGTTTGGTAATATAAATTCTCATTATATAAGTCCCCTTTTTTAATAAAGCTTTGTTGCTCAAATATGTTTGATTTATAATTTCGCTTTCTATAGGAATGAACGATGCCGTTTTTATATTCAGAAATAGGAGGGGGCGTTACTAAGAGGCTATCTGGGTTGTCGGTTAATTTTAAATCACTGTAAAAATGTTGTTTTCCAACATGGTATTGTTTAACAACAGAAGGATTAGTGTTTCTAAGTTGAATACTCACTTTCCAACTGGGATTTTTATTCTTCATCATTGCTGCATTGGTCACTTGATTTATTTGCGCAAGCGGATCTAGATTTAATTGCATTAAACTTTGATCAATCGTATCTATTTCTGCAAAAATCTTTTCTTTGGTAAAATTAAAATAACCTTGTGATCTGAATAGGGTCACCAATCGGTCTAATTCATTATTAATATTTTCATTTGAAAATGCTTGTCCTTTCTTTAAATAAGATTGACTTAGACGATTGATGGCAATTTGTTGTAATTTTTTATCACTCAGCTGGTAGGTAATACTATCTAGTAATGTTTTTTTGTTTAATTGTACCATCATAGTGATTCGAGTTCTCCATTCGTTATTAATGGTGTCCGTTTTTATGATGGGTGAAAATTCGGTTTGGTTGTATCCTTTACTCGCTAAAAAGGAGTGCATATATTGAATGGTCCTTGGAAGTCGTTCCGGTTGAAAAGTGATGGGTTGTAAAACCGTATTAAATACACCAAATTGCCTAATCTTTTTAACTTTTAAGCTGTCGTCCCAATAATTACCTAATTCATTCACCAATTGCTGTTGCATTGCCTTGTTATCAGCCCCTTTGACAATTATTGTATTCTCAAATACAAAGGAAACCTGCTTTGGATAGTCATGTACAAGTGCATTTTTAACATCTGCGCAGGCCGTAAACAAAAATAAAAGGGCAACAAGATAAAATCTTGAAAAGAAACTGATATTTTTAAGCCTCAGAAACAACATAATACAGATGAATAATAATGAGCTCAAATATATCCAATCTTTTGCCCATAAAAAACATTGGGACCAAGAATCTGTATTTATAGTCGAAGGCCCAAAATTAGTGAAGGAGCTATTGGAAAGTGATTGGATTATTGAAAAAATATATGCGAGTGCTGAGTGGCTAAACGCGCAAGATCCAATAGGCTTGCCTACGGAGCAGGTGGATGAAATTATATTAGCACGCATCAGTCAATTCAAAACTGCCAATCAAGTACTTGCGTTGGTCAAGAAAAAAGTTGCGAATGCGCCACTTGATTTTGACAAGGAATTAACCCTTGTTTTAGATGGCATTCAAGATCCAGGAAATTTTGGTGCGATTATTAGAACGGCAGATTGGTTTGGTGTCAAGCAAATTCTGGTGTCGGAGGATAATGCAGGTTTGTACAATCCAAAGGTCATACAAAGTACGATGGGTAGTTTTTTGAGAGTCCATGTGGCGCAATACAATATAGAAGCAGTCTTGTCAACCAGTAAGATACCAGTTTATGGTGCTGTTTTATCAGGTGCGCCGCTTTCAAGAACAAAAATGCAAGCCCCTTGTTTTTTAGTGATAGGAAATGAATCAAAAGGGATAAGGCCAAATTTGCAACCCTATATAACACATCCAGTAACCATAACTAGTTATGGTGCCGCTGAATCATTGAATGCTGCGGTTGCGACTGGAATTTTATTGTCGAGTTGGCGTGCTTAATCAAATCGAATTGCAGCTGCTGGAGAAATTCTTTTTATCCAAAGTGTAGGAAGTAAGAAAGAGATATAACTAATCACTGCGGTTCCCAATAATATAGTTACAATTTGTGTAGGCACTATTTTTATGGGCAATGTTTTAATGAAGTAGGCAGTCTCGTCTAATTGTATCCAACCAAAATATTGTTGTAATAGGGATAAACCTAGTCCTAAAATACTTCCTACAATGATACCTGACCAGCAAATGATGCTTGCTTGATAAATAAATACTTGTCTAATAAAGCCATTAGTGGCACCCATGGCAGTAAGCGTGCCAATCATCGAAACCCTTTCCAGCATTAATATGAACAAACAAGTGATTAAGTTCACGATGGCGATAATGAGCATGATGGTAATTGCTACATTTCGGTTGATGGTTTGTACGCCAATCCAGTCAAAAATTTGCGGATAATAATTGGGTATTGTTGTGCTTACCCAGTTGTCGGGTAGTTGCGCTTGTATGGCATCTTTTTGTTCATCAATGAATGCAGCATCCTTTAAGGTTACCGTATATCCATCTACTTCAGTAATATTATTTCTTAATTGTTGTAATGATACAATATCAATCATGACATATTGCTGATCATAATCCTGCATTCCTGAATGATAAAATCCAACTACTTTAAATTTGCGCTGTTGTACACTCGTGCCGTTTAAAAAATATAATTTTATATATTCATTCAATGGGATGTTTAATTTTTTTGCAATGGCATCTGAGATAATTATTTCCTTCCTGCTGCTATCTTTTGAAGGTGTTAATTTTTGGCCTTTTACTAAGAAAGGAATGGGGGCATCTGCATTTACGCCGAGGGCTACAATTCCTTCAATATCTTGTTTAAAGGATATAACAGTGGATTGCGAAATGAATGGCGTAATCGACTTGATTTGTTGCTTACTTGATTTTATAAGGGTATTTACTACAGCATCATTTTTTTGAAGCGGGTTTCCATTGACGGATTCAATTCTAATATGTCCCCAAAATGAAAATACTTTATTTGCGATGCTTTGTTGAAATCCATTCACCAAGGATAAGGTTAATATAATAGCTGCCACACTAATTGCAGTTGCAATGATGGAAAGCTTAACAATAATATTGGTGTAGCTTTTTTTTTGATGAAAACTTATTTTTTTGGCAATGTCAAAGGCGGTGAACAAGTGGCTAATTTTTACCAAATCTAGTTTTTTATTCTTAAAAATAATGAATAAAGAACTAGATTCGTGTTGGACAAAATGAATCCATACATGGGTAAGCAATTGCTTATTTTACTGGGGCTTTTAATAGGGTTACAAGCAAATTCAGCCAATGCCATCAATCCTGATAAAGTGTATGATAGCAGTATCAAAACTATTCGCGTTCATCCAATGGGGAATGCCCTTGCCATGCCAGTGATTTCATTAACGCAGATGAATCCGCTTGAAATTAGCTTTGATGATTTGAAAGCCAAATATCAGAATTATTTTTATTCTGTAGAGTTGATGAATGCCGATTGGCGTTCGGCTAATTTGAGTGCATTTGATTATTTACAGGGCTTTAATCAAAATAGAATTACGCAGTATTCCATTTCCTCTATTGCAATTCAGCGGTATTATCATTACAAGTTTACTTTTCCCAATACCAATTGTCGTCCAACAAAATCTGGAAATTATATTATCAAAGTATATAAGGATGCCAATCCGCAACAAATTGTTTTTACAAGCCGATTTTTTGTAGTGGATGACCAGGTTTCAATTTTATCTTCCATTCAAGAACCCTTTGATGGTAATATTTCTAAAACACATCAAAAAGTGCAATTGTCTGTGGAAACAAAAAAGCTTTCATTTTTTCAACCTGATCAAATAAAAGTGCAGGTCATTCAAAATTATCGGTTCAATGATGCGCTTAGTGTAAATGCCCCCAATTTTGTTAGAGGCAGCTTACTAGAATATAATAGTGAAAGAGATTTAATTTTTCCATCAGGAAAGGAATCAAGATGGCTTGACTTGCAAAGCTTTCGGTTAAAGTCGGATCGTATTGTTAATTTTGAAGCGACCGCCAATGGAACCATTGTTAATGTTAAACCGGACTTTTCAAGAGCACAGACCCCTTATTTTAATTTTAAAGATGTAAATGGGCAATTTTTAATTTCAAATTCAGAGTCCATTGATAGTGAAAATCAAAATGATTATGCTTCTGTCGTATTTACTTACGTTCCGCCCAATCGATTACCATTAATAGGTGAAACTTTGTATTTATCTGGGTCGCTTACGAACAATGTGTTAGATGAAACTGCTGAGATGAAATTTAATGCGGTGACAAGAGCGTATCAAAAGTCCTTATTGTTAAAACAAGGCTACTATAGTTACTCCTATATTTTAAGGGACAAAGCAGCACCAGATACCATGCTTGATTTTAATGAAACCGAAGGGGATCATTGGGAAACAGAAAATGCCTATTCTATTTTTATTTATTATCGTCCGCCAGGTGCCAGACATGATCATTTAATTGGTTTTACAACGGTACATTCCAATCAATATTAGGAAGTTATAGCGCTACTTTTTTAATCAATCCATTTGTCCTACATTTGCACCGGCAGGTCTTACACGACCAGCTCCTGCTGAACTTCCCCAGGGTAGGAATACAGCAAGGATAGGCGGTTGAGCGGTGTGATGTGAGTAGCCTGCCACTTTTTAACTTTTGGGAAACCAAATTAAATAAA
>SHWT01000106.1 GCA_009693715.1 Chitinophagaceae bacterium | reverse complement strand
CATGGTCTTTACTGTAAACTTTCTTTGCACATTTATCATCGCTTATAAATCCTGTCCATTTTCCCTTATCCATTGCACTTACTGCTGAAAAATTTGCAATAAATAAAAGTACTGTTAGATATTTTTTCATAAATTTTATTTTTAATGAGGTATTAAAATACAATTTTTTTTGATAATAATAGTATTTTTAAATCTTTAATTAGTTCCTATATATGGAAACTCTCTAGTAATTTAGACCTTTTTTAGTCCACTTTATGCTGACGTTAGACAGATTTTAACCATCATTTAATCAAGTTCAAATAATTCCACCTCTTCACCTCCATTTACCCCTGTTTCCCATCCCAAAAACACAAAACCTGGCCCAAACTTGGCCGAGTTTTCGTGTAGCACAAATGTATCATGCTCCGCAGCATCCACGCCAGGCAATCAAGGATAATGTAGTTTTTGATTTCGATATGGTGGCAATCACTCGACTTGATGAAATCTTGTCAATCGCAACAGCCATATAAACCTGTGCTTCATGCTGAGTGGCACGGCGGGTCATACTTACGGAGCTGCCGGCATCTGGCAGGGCAGCGTGAAAGGCGACCCGGGTATCGATCCGGTTTACGACTGGACAACCTGGAAGGAGGGAATGAACTATCCCGGCTCGACACAGTTGCGAATTGGTAAGAAACTCTTGGAGCAGTATAACTGGTCAGGTTTTGAGTCGTATTCCGAGTGGGTTGATAAAGACTGCTTTGCATCGGGCATCCCGGGCAAGGTAAGGTTCATCTACCAGCCCAAACGTGGGATCTATAAGTGGGACGGCCCAGAGGTGAAGGATCTGGAGCCAGCTATCGACTGGCATGTTTATTACTGGGATCCGGCTAATGGCAGGAAGTTTGACCAAGGCGTGATCAAGGCCTCGGCGAATGCTGCCGACAAGGATGCGAAGCTGGTGAGCTTCAAGAAAAATGTTCCCTCACCCCAGGATTGGGTCCTCGTTTTAGAAAGGATCAAACAATAAATCTGATTGCAACCTGATAACTCGCAAATAACTAGGCGATGAAGTCGATTTTTCCCTTGATGAAATATGGATAAGGATTGAATAAAATTTACGTTATCACTCTTTACCTTATTTGTTAATATAGTTTATTCAACAACTTATCAGCTGATACCAAAAGTCTACATTGGTTTGACGACGGACATATCTTAGAAGTGTTTTAACTCCAAATTCAATAAGTAAACACATGCGGAGGTTCCCCAGTCTCTTAAAATAACGGATTAAAAGATGTAATTCATCTGTCGAGAGAAAGAAATATAGTAGTTTCAACTATCCAATCATTTATGTTTAATAATAAATATAATTAATTGTATAATTTTTTTAATTGGTTTATTCTTTTATTTTATAACTTTAAAAGAAAAATCATGAAAAAGCTGTGGATTATTTGTCTTGTATTGGTCTCTTGTTCCAATAATGATAAAATTTACGTGGGAAAACCTTCGGGATTTAAAGATATTAGTTTTCTAACCATTACCAACGAAAATATTAATGGGGGTACCCAAATTGCTTATTTGAGTAAAGGACTTCCAATGAATGGAGTGGGCTATTGCTTTTGTCAGTTGCAATGTACTAGAGAAGGCAAAACAGTTTTTTCATTGCAGTATAATGAAGGTACCAATTTCTTGAGATATAAGTTGGGTCCATC
Organism: Chitinophagaceae bacterium; assembly: GCA_009693715.1. GTDB lineage: Bacteria > Bacteroidota > Bacteroidia > Chitinophagales > Chitinophagaceae > Sediminibacterium. Next base: position 5,820 of record SHWT01000106.1, on the reverse strand, counting down.
AGAAGACTATATTAATTTTGATACTTCCAATTGGTGTATTAAATTCGAATGATGTTATATATAATACTTTTGTCGATGATTTAAAATTTAAAGCCAGAGATAAATCATACTCCATATTTGATCAAAAATATTATACCAATGTGTCTAAGGGTGTTGTAGCAGAAAATGCTCAGCTTCTTTCAAAAGACACTTTTATTTTAACTGAATACGCAAATAGATTGAATCACATAAACAATTCAATGAAAAATGGGTTAATGCCTAGTATTGATAGACATTACAAAAGAGCTGTAGAATTGCTATTAATTTTGAAAAAAGAATATGAGCTCAATGAAAATTCAGATTTAAAATAATTATTATGAAAAATGTACTATTTGCTTTAGTTTTCATTTTAAATACTAAGAGTACTTGCTATTAAAAATAAATGTATAAATAAATTGAATGAATTTTATTTCTTAGCGTAATCAAATACTAAATTACAAAATGCTTTCACGCCATTGATCAAACCAGATTCATCTAAATAAAAATCTGGTGTATGATGACCACCAACTTCACTTGCTTTTTTACCTTTTTCCATCCCACCTAAACTAAAAAAGAAAGTAGGTGTTTTTTCGCCATAAAAAGAAAAATCCTCAGCTGCAGTTGTCCAATTTGATTCATACACATTATCTGGCCCTGCAACTTTATTTAAAGACAAAGCCGATTTTTTAGCTAATACAGGGTCATTGTAGTTCACCAAAGTTTGAGTTTTAATTTCAACGTCTGCACTAGCGCCAGAGGCTGCCGCAATAAACTTCACTGTTTGGCGAATTTTTTCATGGGTCTCCTTTCGCATAGTCGCATCTAATGAACGAATGGTGCCTTCCATTTGAGCATTTTCTGGTATGATATTCGCTCTAACACCGCTATGTAAAGAACCAACTGAAATAACCAATGGTGCTTTTGTTAAATCGGATTGTCTACTTACAATATGTTGTAAGCCTTCAATAATTTGAGCAGACACAACAATTGGATCAATACTACCCCAAGGCATTGCACCATGACTTCCCTTACCATTTACTACAATTTTAAATAAATCAGAAGATGCCTGTGCAGCACCAGACTTATAAGCTAGCATGCCAGCAGGTAATTGAGCAGCCATGTGTAAGCCAAACACCACTTCTAATTTTGGAGCATCCATTGCGCCTTCTTTAATCATCAGTGGGGCACCACCTTCCTCATTATTGGGAGCACCTTCTTCGGCCGGTTGGAATAAAAAAACAACTGTACCTGCGAGGTCCTTTTGCATTTTTTTTAAAGCTTTAGCAGTCGCCATTAATATAGCTGTGTGGGCATCATGACCACAAGCATGCATGACACTCACTTGTTGGCCATTGTATTCGGCTTTCACCTTAGATGCAAAAGCTATTGGAGCCCGCTCTGTAACGGGTAAAGCATCAATGTCTGCTCTCAATCCAATAACTGGGCCAGGCTTATCCCCTTTTAAAATTGCCACTACACCAGTTTTAGCAAAAGGATGCTTTACATCTAAACCAACAGAACGTAAGTAGTCCGCAATATATTTACCAGTATTAAATTCTCTATTAGATAGTTCTGGAAATTCATGAAAATGATGACGCCAGCCAATTAGCTGAGGTTCAATATTTTTAACTAGTTCATTAAAGTTTTTAGGTAACTCTTGTGCATTTGCCATGAAGCTTATAAAAACAGCAAGCGTTAAAATTAATTTTTTCATGAATTTGATTTTTTAATAAAATTAGGAATAGACTTTAAAGTTATTTAAAATTTAATGCATTAAGTACAAGTATAATTGAATATTAATCTTGTCCGTCGTCAAACCAATGTATACTTTTGGTCGTAGAGCTTTAGTAAGGGTGCCAAAAAAATAGACTCCCCTGGTTATTATTTTCATTTAGAACCTGGGGCTTGTTTTGTTGGAGGTGGCTTATGGATGCGCATGTCAACTGAATTAAGAAAATTAAGACAAGAAATTGATTATTGTTTCAAAGAATTTAAGGGCATTGGGGATGAGAAAAAATTTAAAACTAATTATGGCGGCTTAACCGAATCAGAAAAATTAGAAACGCCCACTAAAGGCTATGAACTAGACAATCCATCGATTTAATTTTTAAAAACTAAAAAGTTTTGTAGCTACTATGGAAATTAGTGATGAAGAAGTATTAAATAAAAACCTTGTCAAAAAAGTAATTACTTTTTTTGAATCAATGACACCCTTTATTCACTTCATGAATAAAGCGATTAATTTATAAATATTTTTTTGAATTTAATTATAAATATATTGTTCTGCTAATTGGGTAAAGCTGGCTACTTCAATTGCTTCCCAGTTTTTATCTTTCTGTAAATAAGGCGCTATAATACTTGCTACCATGGGCGCAAGTTGTATTGCTAACCTGGCATCTAAAAATAGCAATCTAATTCTTCTGGCTAAAATATCTTCTATGGACATAGCCATTTCATATTTTACTGCATACACTAAAGCTGCTTTTGTAAATGGATATTTAGTATGAATTTTTAGGGCTAATGAAGCATCATTATTTATAATTTCTTGTATTCTATTTTCTTTTTCAAGCACATCACCTATTTTAGTTTGAGCAGTTATACATTTTTCTTTTTTTAATTTTACTATAAAGGCTGCATTGTCCACTGCATCAGCAGCCATTTTTCGATAAGTGGTCCATTTACCACCCGTAATAGTAATAAGCCCTGTTGGTGATACACTTAAATGATGTTCACGCGAAATAAGTGCCGAGCTAATTTGAGTTTTTTGCTTGACAAGTGGGCGTAAGCCAACATAAACACTATTAATATCGGCTCTTGTTATTAGTGTTGTGCAGTACCTATTTATATGCTTAATTATAAATTTTATTTCTTCTTCTAATGGTTTTGGTTCAAATGAAATATGCTCAATGGGGGTATCTGTAGTACCTAATACAACTTTATCATGCCAAGGCACAGCAAATAAAACACGGCCATCATCTGTCTTAGGTATCATCATGGCGTCAATGCCTTGAAAAAATTTAGCATCTATAACTAAATGAATACCCTGTGATGGTCTTACTAAATCATGTTGTGTATGATCATCCATTTGCACAACCGCATTAGTGAAAACACCAGTGGCGTTCACTACTACTTTTGTTTGAAGGGTATATTTTTTTTTAGAAAAGACATCCAAACATTCAATCCCTGTAATTTTTCCGTTGGCTTTTGTAAAACCAGTTGCCATGCAATAGTTTATAACAGTCGCTCCTTTTTTAATAGCAGTAGCAGCTATTTCAATAGCCAAATGACTATCGTTGAACTGACCATCATAATATAATATACCCCCTGATAATTTTTTGGTATTAATTGAAGGTAGGTGAGAGACGGTTTCTTTTTTAGAAAGTATTTGCGTATCGCCTAAGGATAATTTTCCAGAAAGTAAATCATAAAATTTGAGCCCAATACCATAAAACATTTTCTCCCACCAACTATATACTGGAATAATAAAAGTTTGCACCGATGTTAAATGCGGGGCATTTTTTAATAGATAGCCTCTTTCTCTTAGTGCTTCTCTGACTAATTTAATATTGCCTTGTTCTAAGTACCTAACACCCCCGTGTACTAATTTAGTAGACCTACTAGAAGTGCCCTTGGCAAAATCATGTCCTTCTACAAGCAGAGTTTTGTAACCTCTTAAGCTAGCATCTAAGGCGGTGCCTAAACCAGTAGCGCCTCCGCCAATTACAATAATGTCCCAAATAGTATCGGTTTCTAGGGCTTGTAATTGTTCGTGTCTGTTCATACTATTTTTTAAAACTTTTAATTCATTACAACAATTGTAAAATAGACAACATTGTATAACAATTATAATTTAACTCATTTATGAAGCTTTCGGTTATGCTATTTTATAATTATTTAAATATAATAAAAATTCGTAATAAAATAGCACAGAATACTTTGTTTGATTAACTTTATGCTGACGTTAGACAATGTTTCAATTTTGACTTATTTTAAAGATATTCCAACTGGCCGTGTTTCTTTTTTTAAATTCTGGTCGAATATTTCAAGCTTATTTTTGAGTTCGTTTGCTATTTCAGGATATTCATTTATTTTATTTAAACTTTCAGAAATATCTTTTTTTAGATTATAAAGTGCTTCTTCTTGTTGTCGTGATTCTGTCTTTCCATCTTTTCCGTCTTTCCCAGCAGTTGTTACCACTTGGTAAGTAATCGGGATAATATATTTCCAATTGCCTTTACGTATTGCACTTAATTTGTTATTCGTAAAATAATAAAAATAACGGCTATTAAGAATCTTCACCTCTTTTCCTTTGAGTACAGGTAATACATCTATTCCATCAATCTTTTTTGCTGGCAATGCGGCTCCAGTTAATTGGCAAATTGTAGGAACAATATCCAAACTGGTAATAAATTTATCTGAGACTTTACCTTTTGGGATAACGCCGGGCAAAGACATGATACAAGGTACCCTGAACCCGCCTTCAAAAATATCAAATTTACCTCCCCTTAGAACGCCTGCACTACCACCATGGTTTCCATAAGAAAGCCAAGGTCCGTTATCGGAGGTAAAAATAACGAGTGTGTTATCTAAGACACCTTTTCTTTCCAATGCTTTGATAATCTCTCCAACTGACCAATCAACTTCTTCGATAACATCTCCATATAAGCCACCCTTTGAAATACCCTCAAATTTTTCCGAAGCAAAAATCGGTATATGAGGCATCGTATGTGCCAGGTATAAAAAGAATGGTGATTTTCCTGCTTGCTGGTTAATAAAATCAATACCAAACTCTGTATATCTTTTGGTTAACGTAGTTTGATCTGCGGGAAATTCAATGACTTCGTTGTTTTTTAGTAGTGGTGTTTGATGATTTTTTTTCTCCATTTTAAGAGAAGCATAATTTTTAATCATTTCACTTGTCATCCCTTTTCGCAACAAAACAGATTCCGACAAAACCATATCAGGTGCTATTGTCATATCATTGCTATACGGCACTCCTAAATAATTATCAAAACCTTGCTGCGTTGGTAAAAACATTTTTTTATCACCCAAATGCCATTTGCCAGCCATAGAAGTTGCATATCCCTTTGCCTTGAGCAATTCAGCAAGAGTTTCTTCTTCGGGGTTTAATCCAGTATTGCCTTTGTTCCCCGAAGAGCCCGAGCCCTCTGGGAAAAGCACTTTTGGCAAGCCAATACGATGAGGGTAACAGCCTGTCAATAAAGCCGTACGAGATGGTGTGCAGACAGACGCCGTTACATGAAAATCAGTGAATTTCATACCACTGGCGGCTAACTTATCAATATTTGGCGTGGATATGGTTTTGGAGCCATAACAGCTTAAGTCGGCATATCCCATATCATCCATAAAAATCAATACGATATTGGGATTCTTTTTCTGTGCATATAAAGCATGAAAAGACAAAAAGCAACAAGCCGTAAAACAGTATAGTGCTATTGATAAACCCTTTCTTCTGTTAAGAGATCTAATAACCATGATTAATTTTTTTTAAATCCGGAATTGATGTAAGTTAATTCTTTAACTAATATTATAGCTACAAACTTTTAAGAATGTCTAACGTCAGCATAACCTTATAATGGCTTCTTTATTTTTTTCGCAATTCATATTTAATTGAATCGGAATAGCCTGAGGCTGTCTAACGTCAGAATAAAGTGGACTAAAAAAGGTCTAAATTAGTAGAGAGTTTCCATCATTAACAATTTAACCGTCCACTTTCTTTGACGACATACACTTCTATTGAGAAAATAAGAATATTAGTTAATGCTCCAAAACAGGCAATTG
>SHWT01000105.1 GCA_009693715.1 Chitinophagaceae bacterium | reverse complement strand
AAACCTGCGGTATTTGCCATAGTGATGTATGAATGATTGACAATCTTTGGGGTATGACCAGTTATCCTTTTGTACCGGTAAAATTTTGACCAGGTTTTGGCTATTTATGTGAAATAATTAATAAATTGCTACCTTTAATATTAGTACTGCTCTTTTATGAAATATTTATATATTTTTCTTATTCTATTATTAAACAATACTTTATCTTATTCACAGGTAAACCTGTCTAGACCTATTTGTAGTGGCGCCACAATAAATTTAACTTCTGATGATTTTGGATTACCAGATACGACCACCTACACTTGGAATTATTCTGTTGGTGCTGGGACTGTATCTGGTTTTAATTCCACAAGCACTAGCACAAAAATATTTAACCAAACCTTATATGTAACAGGAAATGTTGTTGGCGTTGTTGTATATTATATCACACCCTCCTATGGAAATCCATTTACGGTTACTGTGAATATTAATCCTACAAGTATGGTAATTGATGCAAGTACTATTGCACCAACAATTTGTAGTGGCTCCAATTTTTATGCTGGTATAAGTGGCGTCCCTACAAATACTAAATATACCTGGACTACTCCAGTTATGAGTACTGGTGTGGTTAATGGAACAGGACAGAATACTCCACAATCATACATTGTGCAACCATTGGTTTATACAGGCGCAGCAAACACTTCAGGTACTGCTACCTATACAGTCACACCATCTGTTGGTGGATGTACCAACCCTTCTTTTTCTTTCAATGTAACCATTAATCTTACAGGTGGAACTGCGCCAATAATTAATAATAAAGGATCCATAGCACCTAAATGTAGTGGTGCAACAACCATTTTCAATGCATTTGCAACACCGAGTGCTGGAGTCACTTTTCAAAGTTGGGTTAGACCGAACCAATATGGAATTAAAGAAAATTCAAGCACGGGAAATAGTAGTGCTATAAATGAAACATTAAATGATACCCTAAATACGCCCATCTCGGTTAGTTATATTTATAATTTAACTTATAGTGCTGGTGGTAGATGTATGACTACCGAAGTTGTGAATATTACTATTAACCCTGTAGCAATTATTACCTCTAAACAAATTAGTGTATGTAGTGGAAGCTCAATGAGTGTGAACATCAATGATATTATTCCTACAAATACCAGGTATACTTGGACCACTCCTGTTATAAGCACTGGTTCGGGAACTGTTAGTGGAGCAATTGCACAAAGTACCCAAGTATCTTTAATTAGTCAAGCCTTAACTAATAATCCAATTTCAAGAGCTGTTCCTGTTACTTTAAATTATACAATAACTCCTTTTGCAATCACTGGAGCTTATAGTTGTGTAAGTCCTACTTTTCCTATTACAGTTACCTTAAATCCGGTTTCAACAACAACACAACTTACTGCAACTACTTGCAGTAATCAACCCTTCAACATTCCCTTAACTACATTCCCAGTAGGAACCAATTTCACTTGGTCTTTAGCACCAACAATAGCGCCAACAACAAGTGCAATTAATGGAGGTGCAAATCAAACTAGTCCTATAAGTGTAATTAGTCAAACTTTAATTAATAACACAAATAGCGCAGCTACAGCAACCTATGTTATGACTCCAATAACAGATAAATGTAAGGGAACCACATTTAATGCAATTGTAACTGTTAACCCATTACCAAATATTGTCAACTTGAATCAAACTGCGACTGTTTGTAGTGGGTCAACACTAAATATAAATCAATCGGGAGTCCCTACAAATACTACATATACTTGGTCAATACCTACCATCAGTCCATCTAACACAACTAGCGGGGAAACTGCGAAAAATGGACAAACCACATTTAGTCAAACGCTTACAAATCTTACAGTCAATCCAGTTACAGCTAATTATACCATAACGCCCAATGCTGGCAGCTGCTCTGGAGCGCCATTTAATATTTTGGTTACAGTTAAACCAATCGCAAAATATTCTGCCCAATCTTACAGCGCTTGTAGTGGGGTAAACTTTACTTTTAACCCTTATAATCCGCCTGAGGGGACCACGTACACTTGGAATTTACCCTCCTACCCGCAAAACGCTAAACTATCTAGTGGAAGTCCTCAGTCCTTGCCGGCAAATAATATTAATCAAACATTGGTAAATACTGCGGACACAGCCACTGCCTTATATACAATTACGCCTAATACAAATGGTTGTATTGGGCCCGACTTTCAGTTATATGTAACAGTAAATCCGCTTCCTTCCGTTCCTGATATTGTTAAATCAAATTGCAGTGGTTCTCCTTTTTCCGTAATTCCAGCAAGTTCAATTCCAGGAACATTGTATACCTGGAACACGCCAGAAATACCTTTAAATAATATTACTGGCGGATTGTCTAAATTAACTCCTGTATCCAGTATTAATGGTACTTTAATTAATGTCACACTTTCTAATGCAATTGCAAAGTATATAATTACCCCAATTGCAAATGGTTGCACAGGTAATACATTTAATTTAATTCAAACTATTAGTCCCGTTCCAACTATAGGACTTTTAACTTCTAAGATTTGTAGTAACACCGCCTTTGATGCTTCCCCAAATGGACTACCTATTAATGCAATTACAACTTATACATGGAATAATCCAGTAATAAGCCCTGCTAATGCATTATCAGGAAATAGCAAACAGGATTCATCAGTTACAAATATTAGTCAAAATTTAATTAATAATACGAATGCAGTTGCAACAGCATCCTACAATGTAACCCCTAGTACTGGAGGTTGTCCAGGGAGTCCCTTTAAGGTGGTGATAACAGTTACCCCAAGAGCTGCATTACCAGACATTAGCACGACCATTTGTAGTGGTGGAACTTTCATAATAATACCTAACAATACGCCTATTGGTACAAAATATTCATGGTTAGCGCCTACCATAACAACCGGTATTTTAGGTGGTCAAGCCAATGCTTTATATGTTGACACTATTTCTCAAACCCTGATAAATTCTAATTCAAATATTAGTGTAGGATTAGCAAAATATGAAGTGACTCCAATAACAGATGGCTGTAATGGAACTAATTTTTTCGTAAACGTTAATGTTAATTCAAGTAATGCTATATTATCTAGTTCCTTAAACCCTACTTCAGTTTGTAGCAATGCATCATTTATTTATACACCAACCAGTAGTTTAACAGGTACTTCTTTTTTATGGACAAGAGATACCATTTCAGGTATAGATAATTTACCAAAATATGGATATGGTGATATTAATGAGACTATAATTAATAATACAAGTAATCCAATTACAGTTAAATATGCATTTACGCTTTCCTCGAATGGTTGCACCAATTTAAATAAGCAGACCGTTTTTGTAGTGGTGAACCCTACCCCAAAAATCAATAGCACAAAAAATCCTGCTTCCATTTGTTCAGGAGCAACATTGAACTATTCAGTAACTTCAAGTAGCATAAACGTTTTGTTTGACTGGGAAAGAAGCTATGTTGCAGGAATAAATGAGGCATTGTCTAAAGAAGCTGGAAATATATCTGAAATTTTAACCAATAAGACATCTAATGTATTGTTGGTTCCCTATATATATACCTTATCTGCAAATGGGTGCAGTAATTCAGAAACAGTTTTTGCAACAGTAAACCCGGTGCTTGTATCTCCAGATATAAGTGCAACAATATGTAGTGGTTCTGAAGCAAATGTCACTTCAATAACATTGCCTCAAAACACGCTTTACACTTGGTCCTCCGTTTCAAATACTGGAGGTGTGTTTGGAAGTAGCTCACAAACATTTAGTTCACAAAAAAACATCAATCAAAAATTATTTAATAATACGAATCAAGTAGGTTATGCAAGTTATTCAGTGATACCATCGCTACCAAGTCAAATAAGTAATGGATGTCTTGGTAAGCCATTTACTTTAACTTTAATAGTAAATCCATTGCCTGTATTAACTTCAAGTTTTGTGGCACCTGCAATATGTAGTAATACTGAATTTAATTACACCCCTACAAGCAATATTTTAGGTACTGTAATTAATTGGTATAGAGATGCCTCAAAAGGATTGCAAAATTCTAAATCTGCAGGAGTAGGGTTTATAAAAGAAACGCTAATTGATAGCACCATTAATCCAATCAATATTGTGTATAAATTTGTTCTGACTGCTAATGGCTGTTCAGATACTAGTTATATGGTAAAAGTAGTAGTGAATCCTGCACCTTTACTTGGAGATAAGACCATTACCGTTTGTAGTGGATCTTCATTTAACCTTCCGAATAATTTGATGCCTTTTAATACTACTTATAAATGGGGAAATCCAATTATACTACCTTCAAATAGTTTGACAGGCTATAAACCTGCAACAACACCACAAACTATCGTAATTGATAGTCTTTATAATAATACACTCAATAACGCAACGGCTATTTATACCATTCAGCCTATAAATAGTAGCTGTAGCATTTCTTCATTTAATTTAATTGTAAATACAACGCCGACGCCCAATATTTCTGATCAAGAAATTAGTATTTGTAGTGGGTCAGATTTTGTATTTGTTCCAAATAAGATTCCAGACAATTCTGTTTTTGAATGGGATAATCCCGTGAGTCAACCATATGGGGTTATTAATGGATATATTTCAGATAGCTTACTACATAAAAATATAAAACAAAGATTATTTAATCCAAGTATCAATACTGCAAAAGCGATTTATAAAATTAAACCTAGTAATATTGGTTGTAGTGGGAATGAATTTAAACTAACAGTAAGTGTAAATCCAATTCCATCCTATGCAGTCACTTCGATGAACGAAGTTTGTCCAAACGTTGCTGATACTTTATACCTTACATTATTAGGTAATTCACCTTGGAATGTTTCATATATAGATCCGATAACAGGAATTGCTAATACAATAAAAAATTTAACCGCTTCCAGTCAAAAAATAATTTTAACTAAATTACCTGAAATAGGCCCATATAAATTTAAACTTATAAATATACAAGACGCCTATTGTTATAATGATACTTCAACTGTCATAAACACGCAACAAATTCTTCCGCTACCTAAAGATTCAATATATGCACCTTCGGGAAATCAAATTTGTATCAATCAAACATTGCCCTTAAATATTAACAATGCAACGGCAAGTTTGTATAAATGGTATTTCAATGATACCCTCTTTATCCAATCGAGTAATAATAATATACAGGTTGGAAAACCCGGAATTTATTATGCGGAAACCAAAAACAATGTCGGCTGTATTAATAAAACAAAAAATACAGTTACAATGAGCCAAGTTTTTATTAATCCTGCTATTAATTTTACGAATGATATATCATGTATTATGTTGCCAACAATTTTCACTAATCTTACAGATACATTAAAAACAGGGCAGCTTAATTGGACTTGGTATTTTACAAAATCGGATTCATCAAGTGGATTCAATTCAAAATTTATTTTTAAAAGTGGGGGTTCTTACAATATAAAATTAATTGCAAAATCTCCGATATGTAATTACGCCATCACAAAAGATACAACGATTTTAATAAGATACCCTGTAGCCGGTATAAAACTTCCTCCTGTATCAGCCTATATTAATACAAATACACGCATTAAAGGTCGGAACTTAATTGGAGAAAGCTATCAATACAAATGGGAACCATTCTGGGGATTAGATTCTACTAAAATTGCTAGCCCTATTTTTAATTTTAATATGAATCAGGTATATAAAATAAATTATATCACAAAGTACGGCTGTATAACTACAGATACATTAGCTGTAAATGTTTTTGCTAATAATTTAGTTGACATTTTTGTTCCTAAATCATTTTCACCAAATAGTGATGGAGTCAATGATCAATTGTATGCCTATTTAGCAGGAATTAAAAATTTCCATTTTATAAAAATATATAACAAATTTGGACAACTTATGTTTGAAAGTAAATCTAACAATACTCCTTGGGATGGTATCGCGAATGGGCATTTACAACCCATTGACGCATATGTATGGTTTGCAGAAGGAGAAGATATAAATGGTAAGATAATTTCAAAAACCGGAAATGTAATGTTATTGAGGTAAATGAAAAAACAACTATTTTATATATTTTTTACAATAGGTTTTTTATTTGGAACCATGACTTCTTATAGTCAAGATCCTAATTACTCGCAATTTTTTGCTTCCCCATTAACGATAAGTCCAGCATTAGCAGGAAAATCAGATGCTAAATTAGAGGCTAATTCTATATATAGGAAACAAAGCTTTGGGTCAGGTGTCAATTATAATACAAAATTGATATCTGTTGACGGAAGACTTTTTGAGAATTATGATAATAATAATACAAGTTTTCTAGGAATAGGAGCAATGTTTTTATCCGATGATGCTATGGCGGGAATATATAAAAATACCTTTTTTTCATTAAACAGCTCCTACCACATTACCTTGGATAAATATGAAGATCATAGCCATTCTTTAACAGCTGGTTTAGGATTCACTTATAATAAAATTAATATTGATTACGCCAGTTTAAACACAAGTGAACAATTAAATTTATATGGGTTTGATAGAACCTTGCCTACAGGAGAGGCTAATTTTAAAGGCATACCAGCAACTACATCAACAAGCGCAGGCTTGTTGTATTCATATGCTACAGATACAAAGGTGATTGATGTTGGAATATCTGGTTATAAATTTTATAAAAACCAAATATCAGTATTTGGGGATGGAACACAATATGTTTCACCTAGATACAATGCGCATGTTAATTATTCAAAATTTATAGATAATAAAACCTTGTTGTTTTTAAAAGGCTATTATCAAATTCAGGAAGGAAATAATTACTTAATAGCTGGTGGACATGTAGAATATTCAATCAACGAAATTTATCAAGATTTTCAAGAATCCTTCAATTTAGGTTTGTATTATCGATTAAAAAATGCAATCATCCCTTATATTGGATTTACCTATAATCAATTACAATTTGGGTTTTCATATGACATTCAAGTTAATCAAATAAAAAATGCAGCTATTCGTCCAAATACTTTTGAACTTTCTATGATCTTCAAAAATCAGAAAAAATCGTGGAATCCATTACTATAATCTGTTGATAATAGTAATTCGTTTTAATATTCAATAAGTTTTATACCGTACTACTTATTTTTAAAAAAGTTCATTTTTTGTTTAACGTCAGCATAAAGTGGAAAAAAGTGAAACTCCTTAATAAGCTCTTTAAATTGAATTAGTAGGCTGTTTGTGTGCAAATGGCTGAAATGCAAAAGGGCTTCAATTGCTTGAAACCCTTTCTGTTATTGTGTGGGGGCACACGGGTTCGAACCGCGGACCCTCTGCTTGTAAGGCAGATGCTCTAAACCAACTGAGCTATGCCCCCTTTTGAGGAGTGCAAAATAAGGGGCAATTGGGAATTCCCCAAAAAAATCTTGATTAATTTAATTGAACTGCTGGCAACCTAGTAGATTGACTATCATAGACAAATAGCTCTACAATCTCATATTCCCAGTATTTGCTTAAAGGTGACTTATCTAGGTAATCG
>SHWT01000104.1 GCA_009693715.1 Chitinophagaceae bacterium | reverse complement strand
GATCTTGTGTTGAAAATATATTACAAGAGCTCCACTTTACTTCCGCTCCTAATGCAGTTAATGTTTCAATTAATACAGCAGTTTGAATGGTCATGTGTAAGCAACCCGCAATGCGCGCTCCTTTTAATGGTTGGCTAGGTCCGTACTCACCACGGATACTCATTAAACCTGGCATTTCTGCTTCAGCCAAACGGATTTCTTTACGACCCCAATCTGCTAATGTGATATCGGCTAGTTTATAAGGTAGGCTAAAATCGATGTTTTGTAAGTTAGACATGTTATTTTGTTTAGATGGCAAAGGTATGAAATAGGATAAAATAACAAAATATTTGATATTTTTAGGATATTCCGCTATTAAATACTATTTTTATGATGATTCATGCTAAAAAATTATGAAAAATAGTACTCCATTAGTAGATTCGGCTATTGCACAACAGTCGATCTCATTAGACGAGAAGGATTTAGCCATTTTACGCCTTTTACAAGGCAATGCTAGGATCACGGTGAAAGAAATCGCAGATCAGATTCATTTGAGTACTACGCCGGTGCATGAGCGTATAAAGCGGCTTGAGTCGAATGGGGTGATAAAGCAGTATGCCACTTTAATAGACGGAACAAAAGTCAAAAAAGGACTGATGGTTATTTGCTATGTGTCTTTGAATCAACACAGTAAGCAATCCGGGGGGCAATTTATCAAACTGATTAATGATTTGCCTGACGTGGTAGAATGCTACAGTATTTCAGGGGAATTTGATTTCATGTTGAAGATTGTAACAGAGGATATGAATAGTTATTACAATTTTCACGTGAACAAATTAAGCCAGGCCGACAATATAAGTCAGGTACAAAGCGTTTTCATCATGGGTATCGTTAAACAAACCCATTTAATAGTATAATTTTCTAACCCTTTCAATTTAAATATTATGAAAAATAATAAGCTTGTTGGACTTGGTTTAGGCTTAGTTATTATCATTGTTGTTGTTGGTTATTTTATTTTAAATCCTGGAAAGCAACCTAAATATTTGGTTCATAGATATCCATTCTCCATTGATGTATTTAAGCAAGTATCCTTGACTACTTATACGACTGATTCAAATGAAACGGATAGCACCCCATTAATAACTGCTAGCGGATTTAAACTAGATAGCTTGAATCCAAAAAAGCATCGCGTTATAGCAATTAGCAGAGATTTAAAAGAATTGTTCTCATTCGGTGATAAAGTAATACTTTCTAATGCAGGAAAATATAATGGTATCTGGTTTATTCATGATTTGATGAATAAAAAATGGAAGAACAAAATTGATATTTTAATCAATCCCAACGATCGCCAAATGAGTTTAGAAAAGGTGGTGATTTCGAAAATTTAGCAACACGTAGTTTATTTTCTAAGGATATGTGGTCCCGAGCACTCGGGACCACATATTGGCTGTTTTAAGGCATGTGGTCACAATTTGTGACCACATAAGGGCTATCTTAAGGCATGTGGTCACAAATTGTGACCGCATACTTATAAAACGTATTTATACTCAAATCTTCATTTTTATTAAAGCCTATTTTAATTGCTCGAATTTAGAAATTCAAACGCATGACGTAGTCGTCCATGTAAAAGCCGTTGCCAATATCAAATTTAAATTCGAGTTCTTTGATGAAGCCTTTTTTTAAGTAGAAAGTGTAGGCCGTATTTTGTTTATTGACTTGTAAAAATAAAGAGCTTGATCCTGCCGCTTTAGCTACTTCAATGGATTTGTTTAATAAAGCTTTGCCAGCGCCAGTGCCCTGTGCAGCAGGGAGCACATAGAGTTTATTTAGTTTGTGCGCTTTGGCATTATTTCCTACCTCAGCTTTATAATCCTCCGGACTCACGGAACAAAAGCCCACTGGGTCCAAATCTCCATTATCATTTTGTTTGCTTGCAATATAAAATTCGCAGCCCGTATTCATTTGTTTTTCTAGAGATGCATCGCTATACATCCAGTCCAACATAAAATCGATTTGCTCCTGGGATATAATATGCCCATAAGTACTTGGCCAAGTGCGCTCCGAAACTGAACGAATAAAAGCTCGGTCTAGGAGACCAGCACGGGTTATTATAATTTCACTCATACTATCCTAATTGCGCTAAACTTTCTTCAATGGTTTGAATTCTTGCCAAAGCATCTGCTTTTTTCTTTTGTTCAATTGCTAAAACATCTGGCTTCGCATTTTGAACAAATTTTTCATTGTCTAGTTTTTTGCTAACACTCACTAAAAATCCTTGTTGATGCGCTAAATCTTTTAATAAGTTTTCCTTTAAACTCGCAGTGTCAATTGCTTGATCTGAAACGATATAGAATTTATCTTTTTCTAAAGCAACTACAATGGAGGCGGCAATGGCACTTGAAGTATATTGTATATCAGAAGCGTTTATTTGCTTTGCTAATATTTTTTGTATTGTTTGATAAGGTGCATTATTTGAAGTTTGAATATGTAATTCAATTGTATCCTTTGGCTTAATCTGATTTTTATTTCGGGCGTCACGTAAAGTAGAAATGACGTTTTGCAATAAAGCACCTGCATTTAAAACAGCATCGTCTACTTTTGATGTTGGTGTATAAAGTTTAACACATAAATCCTCGGTCTGCGTTTTTAAAGTATGGTGAATTTCTTCTGTAATGAATGGCATGAAAGGATGTAACAATTGTAAAAGCGCATCATAAAATTCCACTGTTTTTTCATATACGCCTTGGTGCATTGGTTGCTCAAAGCCTGGCTTGATCCATTCTAAATACCAACTACAAAAATCATCCCATATTAAACCATAAATAGTTTTTAAGGCTTCGCTTAATCGGAATGTTTTTAGCATTTCATCCACCTCATTTTGTGTGCTCGTTAATTTCGCCTGAAACCAATCCATTGCAAATTTTGCATCCTCTGGAATTTCACCTTCCTTATTTTGACGTGCTTCCCACATCTTCAATAATTTAGTGGCATTCCATAATTTATTATTAAAATTTCTGCCTTGCTCTAAAGTTGATTCGTCAAACAACAAATCATTTCCTGCAGGAGAAGCAATCATAATACCAAAACGAACTGCGTCTGCACCATATTGATCAATTAATCCCAAAAGGTCAGGAGAGTTTCCCAAACTTTTACTCATTTTTCTTCCTTGCTTATCTCGAACAATACCTGTGAAGTAAACATCCTTGAATGGAATTTTACCCATGTATTCCTCTCCAGCCATAATCATTCTCGCTACCCAAAAGAAAATAATTTCAGGTGCGGTAACTAAAGTGCTGGTAGGGTAGTAATAATTCACTTCCGCATTATTAGGATTTGATAACCCTTTAAAAACTTCAAAAGGCCATAACCAACTACTAAACCAAGTATCCAAACAATCGGCATCCTGTGTTAATTTTTTTCCTTTGGTTTCAGGATGATTCGCATTTACTTCTGCTTCATTGTGTGCCACATAAAAATTACCTTCTTCATCATACCATGCGGGTATACGATGACCCCACCAAAGCTGACGACTAATACACCAGTCCTTAATGCCTTCCATCCAATGGCGATATAAGTTTTTAAATTTAGCAGGATGAAAACTAATTTCATCTGACATCACTGCTGCTAATGCAGGCGATGCCAATTTTTTCATATCCACCCACCATTGTAAACTTAATCTTGGTTCAACAATGGCATCGGTTCTTTCACTAAAGCCTACTTGATGCGTGTAATCTTCTATCTTCACTAAATTTCCTGCGGCATCTAAATCCTTGGTAATAATTTTTCTTACCTCAATTCTATCCTGTCCGATATATAAGCCTGCTGCTTCGGATAAGGTACCATCATCATTCATGGTATCAATGACTTCCAAATTATATTTTTGGCCTAACATAAAATCATTCATGTCATGTGCAGGTGTTACTTTTAATGCACCAGTACCAAATTCAATCTCCACATAATCATCTGCAATAATCGGGATGCGTCTATTAATTAATGGGACAAAAGCAAATTTGCCCACTAAGTGTTTGTATCTATCATCCTTAGGGTGCACGCAAATTGCCGAATCACCTAAAATGGTTTCAGGACGAACTGTTGCAATGGTAATATATTCATCACCGGGCACCTCTAACTTATAACGTAAATGATAAATTTTTCCAGCAACTTCCTTGTGAATTACTTCTTCATCACTTAAAGCAGTTTTCGCACGTACATCCCAATTGATCATTCTTTTACCGCGATAAATTTTTCCTTTCTTATATAAATCAACAAACACTTTAATAACCGATTCGTAATAATCTGCGTCCATAGTAAATGAGGTGCGCTCCCAATCTAAACTGCAACCCATCTTTCTTAACTGCTGCAAAATGATACCACCATATTTTTCTTTCCATTCCCATGCATATCCTAAAAATTCATCTCTGGTTAAAGATGATTTTGCAATGCCTCTTTCTCTTAACATCGCAACTACTTTTGCTTCAGTTGCAATGGATGCATGATCTGTTCCTGGAACCCAACAAGGATTAAATCCTTGCATGCGTGCACGACGCACCAAAATATCTTGAATTGTATTATTTAAACAATGGCCCATATGTAACACACCCGTCACATTTGGTGGAGGTATAACAACCGTGTATGCCTTTTTATCATTGGGGGTGCTGTGAAAATAGCCACTGTCCACCCAATGTTTGTACCATTTAATTTCAACTTCACCCGGTATGTAATTTTTACTCAATTCCATGCTTTGCTTCTTTACCATATTGAGCCACAAAAATAAGGAAAAGGGACAAGCAATAAGTTGCTAAAAAATACGACCTTAGCCACTCAATGGAATTTGCAGTAGTAGATATAGAAACCACAGGCAGCACCCCCCAATCGGCTGGGATTACTGAAATCGCTATTGTGATTCACAATGGGGTGGAAGTGACGGGCAAATATGTCACTTTGATTAACCCTAGGCAAAAAATACCCCCTTTTATTGTGAATATGACCGGGATTAGTGATGCAATGGTGGCAAATGCACCATTATTTGAGGAAGTCGCACCACAGATTTTTAATTTATTGAATGGTCGCATATTTGTGGCGCAT
This sequence comes from Chitinophagaceae bacterium, assembly GCA_009693715.1. Classification (GTDB taxonomy): domain Bacteria; phylum Bacteroidota; class Bacteroidia; order Chitinophagales; family Chitinophagaceae; genus Sediminibacterium. The sequence goes on along the minus strand of SHWT01000104.1, from coordinate 2,477 downwards.
AATGTAAGCTTTGACTATTCATTTGTGCATTATTTATTAGGAAAATGTGGTTTTCAATGGTCCGCGCCAAAATTATGTACTATTAAATTAAGTCGACGTGTTTTCCCTGGATTGGAAAAATATGGATTGGGTTCCTTGACCCGTGATTTAGGCATTAAGATAGAAGGAAGACACCGAGCATGGGGTGATGCAGCTGCAACGGCTCAAGTATTAACCATGGCGATTGAAAAAGAAGGGATGAAGCCCATTCATAGCTTGTTGGCGAAAAAAGAACCAAGAAAAAAAATAGTACCGCCACTTAATGATCGGTCAGATGCCGAAGATTAAGTTAAGATGCTTTATTGGCTTATACTAATAATCCGCAGTCACACCTGTATAATTATGCGGAGTAATTGCTTTTAATTCTTTCTTAATAGTTGCATTTACTTTTAGGCCATCGATAAATTTATGCATCCCTTTTTTATCAATCTTATTATTACCTCTTGTTAAGTCCTTTAAAGCTTCGTAAGGGTTAGGGTAGTTTTCGCGGCGTAATATTGTTTGAATTGCTTCAGCCACTACTGCCCAATTATTTTCCAAATCGGCCTGCATTTTTTCTTCGTTCAAAATTAATTTGCTCAAACCTTTCTCTAAAGAATTTAAGGCGATGGTAATATGCCCTGCAGGCACGCCCACATTTCTTAAAACAGTAGAATCGGTTAAGTCGCGTTGTAAACGACTGATAGGAAGCTTCGCTGCCAAATGTTCTAGTACTGCATTGGCCATGCCTAAATTACCTTCGGCATTTTCAAAATCAATTGGATTTACTTTATGTGGCATAGCGCTTGATCCTACTTCGCCTTTTTTTGTTTGTTGTTTAAAATAATCCATGGAGATATAGGTCCATATATCACGACTAAAATCAATTAAGATATTATTCAATCGCTTAAGCGTATCGCATTGCGCAGCAAAATGATCGTAGTGTTCAATTTGTGTGGTGAATTGCATTCTTTGTAAACCCAATACATCATTTACAAATTCATTTCCTAGACTAACCCAATTCTTTTTAGGGAAAGCAATATGGTGTGCATTAAAATTACCAGTTGCGCCACCAAACTTTGCAGCATAAGGTATCGAAGCGAACAATTCAATTTGATTATGTAATCTTTCAACAAAAACCATGATCTCTTTTCCTAATGTAGTAGGGGAAGCCGCTTGGCCATGGGTTCTTGCTAGCAAGGAAACCTTTTTCCATTTTTTTGCTAATTGAAATAAATTGTTTTGCAAATTGATGTACGCAGGTAAAATATTATTTTCCATTGCTTCCTTCCAACTTAATGGGATAGCGGTATTGTTAATATCTTGAGAGGTTAATCCAAAATGGATCCATTCTTTTAATTCACTTGCTTCATTATTGTCTAGCACCTCTTTTAAAAAATATTCAACCGCTTTAACATCGTGGTTGGTGGTGGCTTCAATTGTTTTAATTTTTTCTGCATCCGCTTCGCTAAAATTTTCAACCACCCCAAGTAAAGCTTTACGTAAAGCAGGTGTAACTTTAAAGAACTTTTTATCTGCCAAAAACAAGAAGTAGTGTACTTCCACCAATACACGGTATTTTATAAGGCCAAATTCAGAAAAATAAGCGCTCAATAAGGCAGTTTGCTTTTGATAACGACCGTCAATGGGAGAAATGGCTGTAAGTTTTGACATTTGCTTGTGCTTTAAAGAAGTAGTTACAATATTAAAAAAAAGGTTTTTCTTTGTGCAAAGTTAATTCAATTGGACAAAAGATGGCGCATAGGCGCGGTAAGTTATTTAAATACCCGCCCATTATTATTAGGAATCGAGCAGGAAAGCTTTTTAAACAGCATTGATTTGGTCAAATCTTATCCAGCTAAAATCGCCCAGGATTTGTTGGAAGGTCAAATTGATATTGGGTTAGTTCCTGTGGCTATACTGCCCCAATTATCCAATCCCCACATTGTTTCCAAGTACGTGATTGGTGCTAATGGTGCGGTGGCGTCGGTGGCCTTATTTAGTGAAGTGCCTATTGATCAAATAAAAAATATTTATTTAGATTACCAGAGTAGAACATCGGTTCAGTTATTAAAGATATTATTAGCGCAATATTGGAAGGTAGAAGTGAATTTTTTAGTAGCAACAGAAGGGTATATTGCTCAAATTTCGGGTACCACTGCAGGAGTGATCATTGGAGATAGGGCTTTGGAAAATTTAGCTAAGTACCCCTATGTATATGACCTTGGCTTGGCTTGGAAACAGCATACAGGACTGCCATTTGTATTTGCAGCTTGGGTGGCGAATCAGCCCATTCCTTCAGCATTCATGGCGGCTTTTGACGCAGCTAATGGACATGGTTTAGCACATTTAGACGAGGTTATAGACTTGATACCTGCGCAGGAGCAAGTGTATGATTTGCATAAGTATTACACGGAGAATATTAGTTACGTCTATGATGAAGAAATGAAGCAGGGCTT
>SHWT01000103.1 GCA_009693715.1 Chitinophagaceae bacterium | reverse complement strand
GTTAATACACCTTTTGATGTACTTAAGATAGCAATACCTAAACCATTACTTACTCTTTTGATATCAGCTGGTTTTGCATAATGACGCAAACCTGGACGGCTAATACGATCTAAAGAGCGAATTGCTGGTTGTTTGGTAGCAACATCATATTTCAAGGCAATTTTAATTAAACCTTGTTTGTTATCATCTTCAAATTTGTATTTCAAGATATATCCTTGATCATACAAAATTTCAGTGATGCGCTTTTTCAAGTTGGACGCAGGTATTTCAACGATACGATGTTGTGCCATTTGGGCATTACGTATTCTTGTTAAGTAGTCTGCTATTGGATCTGTTACCATATTCGTATTTTAATCAGTTCTAAATTTTGTTTTGTTTCAGTATTCAAATGAATGAACTTAAATCAATCTTACTTTTTTAAAAGTATTACCAGCTTGCTTTTTTAACACCTGGTATCAAACCATTCAAAGCCATGTCGCGGAACATAATCCTTGATACTCCGAAGTAACGGATGTACCCTTTAGGACGACCTGTTAATTGACAACGATTTTTTAGGCGGACAGGTGATGCATTTTTAGGTAATTTGTCTAATCCTGCATAATCACCAGCAGCTTTTAAAGCGGCGCGTTTTTCTGCAAATTTTTTGACAGTCACCTCACGCTTTTTTTGTCTTGCTTTGACGGATACTCTTGCCATAATTCTATTTTATTAATTAGTTATTTTCTTTTTTGTTGCTTTTAAATGGCATACCTAATTCTTTCAATAATTCGTATGCTTCTTCATTTGATTGTGCAGATGTTACGAAAGTGATATCCAATCCAGTAATTTTATTTACTTTATCAATATCAATTTCTGGGAAAATGATTTGTTCAGTAACACCCAATGTGTAGTTACCGCGGCCATCAAAAGCCTTATCACTAATTCCTTTAAAGTCACGCACACGTGGTAACGCAACAGATACTAGACGATCTAAAAATTCATACATTCTTACACCTCTTAATGTTACACGAGCGCCAATTGGCATGCCCTTACGCAACTTGAAGTTTGAGATATCTTTTTTAGACATCGTTGGAACTGCTTTTTGACCAGTAATTGTGGTTAACTCATCTAAAGCGATGTCCACTAATTTTTTATCATTTACTGCGCCATTTACACCACGGTTGATGCAAATTTTTTCCAACTTAGGAGTTTGCATTACAGACTTGTAACCAAACTTTTTTGATAAAGCAGGGATCACTTCTTTAGTGTACTTGTCTGCTAATCTTGGAGTATATTTTACTGTGCTCATTATTTAATTACCTCCCCTGATTTTTTTGAAATTCTTACTAATTTTCCTTCTTCTCTTGAACGCTTCACTTTTGTAGCAGCGCCAGTTTTAGCATCCCATAACATTACATTACTAATATTAATAGCAGCTTCCACTTTTACGATACCACCTTTTGTATTAGAAGCAGATGGTTTTGTGTGCTTCGTTGCGATGGCTACACCTTCAACTACAACACGACCTTTATCTACAATTACTTCCAACACGGTGCGAGGCTTTTTCAAGTCCTTGTCATCACCAGCAATCACCACTACGGTGTCACCTTTCTTGATGTTGAATTTGGGTTTGAATCTGTTACTCATAACTTATTTATAATTTATAACACCTCTGGTGCTAATGAAACAATTTTCATGTATCCTTTATCACGCAATTCACGTGCCACTGGCCCAAAAATACGGGTACCTCTTGGCTCGTCTGAAGTGTTTAATAATACAACTGCATTGTCATCAAAACGGATATAAGATCCGTCCTTACGACGCAATTTGTTTTTTGTACGTACAATTACTGCTTTAGATACGGTACCTTTTTTGATACCGCCTGCAGGAATTGCATCTTTTACAGTGACAACAATTCTATCACCGATTTTTGCATAGTCTTGGCCGCTATTACCTAATACTTTGATACAAAGTACTTCCTTGGCGCCACTATTATCAGCTACATTGAGCCTACTTTCTTGCTGAATCATTTTTTTTAGCTTTTAGCTTTTATCCTTCCTTTTACAAGGTTGGGTGAATACTGTTTATTACTGTTTTCGGGTTTTAGTTTATTTCGCTTTTTCAACGACTTCAACTAATCTCCAACGCTTTGTTTTACTTAATGGACGCGTTTCCATGATTTTAACTACATCGCCAATTGTACACTCTTGTTTCTCATCGTGTGCATGGAACTTTGTCGTTTTTTTCACGAACTTTCCATAAATCGGATGCTTTACTTTTCTTTCAACAGCTACAGTGATGGTTTTATCCATTTTGTCGCTAGTAACAACACCGACTCTAATTTTACGTAAATTTCTTTCTACCATTGTTTTCAATTTTTGGTTAGCTTATCTGGTTAATTAGATACCTAACTCTTTTTTCTTTAATTCCGTTTTTAAACGGGCAATGTCTTGACGAAGTCCACGAATACTCATTGGATTCTCTAAAGGAGAAATCGTGTGAGCGAACTCTAGTTTCTTAAGTCTTAATTGATCTTCATCGATGCGTGCTTTAATGTCAACGATGCTCAAACTTTTTAAGCTTTTATTAAAATCGTATTTTTTGTTTGCCATAGCAAATGCTTTTTTTTGTTTACGCTTAAATTAATTACAAGTCTCTTCTTGTTACAAATTTAGTTCTGATTGGTAATTTTTGAGCCGCTAAACCCATTGCCTCTTTTGCAACTTCTGGTGTAACACCATCAATTTCAAAAATGATACGACCTGGTTCAACTACTGCTGCCCAAAATTCAGGGTTTCCTTTACCTTTACCCATTCTCACCTCTGCAGGCTTACGAGTAATAATTTTATCTGGGAAAACACGAATCCATACATTTCCTTCTCTTTTCATTGCACGTGTCATGGCTTGACGAGCAGACTCTAATTGTCTGTTGGTTAACCAAATTGGATCTAATGATTTTAATGCAAAAGAACCAAATGCAATAGAAGTTCCACGCTTCGCTACTTCGCGAATGCGGCCTTTCTGTTGTTTTCTATGTTTACTTCTTTTTGGCTGTAACATATTGTTATTGTTAATCTCTTTTTTTAATTAATGTCTTACTGTGAATTATCTTTTTCTTGGTGCGCCACCGCCACCACCACCTGGACGACGATCATTACCACGATCAAATCCGCCACGATCTCCGCCACGGTCATCACGACGATCGCCACGATCTGCTCTTTCGCCGCCTTCTTTACCGCCGATGAAATTTGGATTCAATTCACGCTTTCCTAAAACTTCTCCTTTACAAATCCATACCTTGATACCAATTTTACCATATACTGTTAATGCAAATACATTTGCATAATCAATATCCATTCTGAATGTATGTAATGGAACACGACCTTGTTTGATTTCTTCAGAACGTGCAATCTCAGCACCACCGATACGACCACCTACTTTCACTTTGATTCCTTCAGCACCCATTCTTAAAGTAGAAGCAATTGCCATTTTAATAGCACGCTTGTAGTTAATACGGTTTTCAATTTGACGCGCAATGGTATCAGCTACAATTGTTGCATCTAATTCTGGACGACGAATTTCTAAGATGTTAATTTGAACATCATCCTTTCCAGTTAATTTTTTCAACTCTTCTTTGATACGATCCACCTCTCCACCGCCTTTACCAATGATGATACCTGGCTTAGAAGTATGAATTGTAATAATTAACTTACCTAATGTACGTTCGATAACAATACGAGCAATACCGCCCTTATTGATACGTGCCATTAAATATTTACGGATTTTTTGATCTTCGATTAACTTAGTAGCGTAATCTTTTTTATTACCATACCAGTTGCTCTCCCATCCGCGAATGATGCCTAATCTGTTACCTATTGGATTTGCTTTCTGACCCATAATGATGGTTTAGAATATTTAGTTTTTTAAATCTGGTTTCGTATCTACAATCAATGTTACATGGTTACTGCGTTTTCTAACTCTGTAGCCGCGACCTTGTGGTGCTGGACGCATACGCTTTAACGTACGACCTCCGTCAACAAAAACCGTTTTTACTACTAAGTTGCTATCAGCTGCGCTTTCGCCGCTGTTTTTTTGTTCCCAGTTATTGATTGCACTTTTCAACAACTTAGCCAAAGGAACCGCATTGTGTTGTGGATGGAATTCCAAAATTGCCAATGCTTTTTCCACTTCCATGCCACGGATAACATCTGCAATCAGACGCATCTTACGCGGACCGGTGGGATAATTGTTTAGTTTAGCTACTGCTTCCATTTCTTAATGTGTTTATTACTACTTGTTTATTTCTTAGTTCCAGCGTGACCTCTGAAGTTTCTTGTTGGAGAGAATTCACCCAATTTGTGTCCTACCATGAATTCGGTAACATACACAGGGATAAATTTATTTCCGTTATGAACTGCGAAAGTATGTCCAACAAATTCTGGAGAGATCGTACTACGACGACTCCAAGTTTTGATTACTGCTTTCTTAGTTTTGCCTCCGTTCATACCCTCTACTTTTACTTCAAGGTTATGATCTATATAAGGACCTTTTTTAATCGAACGACCCATAGTTATGAATTAATTTGTATAATTAATTATTTTGTCAATTTTTTTCCGTCGCGACGTTGAATGATCAACTTATCGCTTCCTTTTCCTCTTGTTCTAGTTTTTTCTCCTTTAGCATACTTACCAGTTCTGCTTCTTGGATGTCCACCAGACGCTCTACCTTCACCACCACCCATCGGGTGATCTACTGGGTTCATCGCAACACCTCTTACGCGTGGACGAACACCTTTCCAACGATTTCTTCCTGCTTTACCAGCTGTTTCTAAGTTGTGATCGCTATTCGAAACCACACCAACAGTCGCATAACAGTTAATCAACAATTTTCTTAATTCACCAGAAGGCATTTTTAAAACTGCATAGCTTTCTTCCTTGTTCGCTAATTGCGCAGAAGTTCCTGCACTACGAACTAGTTTTCCGCCTTGACCTGGTTGCATTTCAATGTTGTGAATCATGGTACCTAATGGCATAAATTTCATTGGTAATGCATTTCCTACTTCAGGAGCAACATTTTCACCAGAAGAAACTTTTGCACCCACTTGTAAACCTTGTGGCGCAATGATATATCTTTTCTCACCATCAGCATATTGCACTAAAGCAATAAACGGTGTACGATTTGGATCATATTCAATAGAAACAACAGTTGCTTCCATTCCAGTTTTATCTCTTTTGAAATCGATAATACGGTAATGTTGTCTGTGCCCACCACCCATGTAACGCATTGCACGACGACCTTGGAAGTTACGTCCTGCTGTTTTTTTCTGTGGCTCTAATAAACTCTTCTCAGGTTTGTTAGTAGTGATTTCCTCATAGGCGTTCCCAATTCTCCATCGGGTTCCTGCGGTAATTGGTTTGTACTTTCTTAATGCCATTTTGTTTCTTTTTTCTTTTTAAAGACTTTGCAGTCTTACGAATTTTTCAGCTTCGCGGGCTATAATTAATATTTTTAAATACTTGCGTAAAGATCAATAGATTCCCCTTCCGCAACGGTAACTAATGCTTTTTTATAACCAGATTTTACACCTGAAATAACACCCGACTTTGTAGAACGCGTTTTATTTTTTCCTGGAACCACTAAAGTGTTAACTTCTAAAACGCTAACGCCGTAGAATTTTTCCACTGCAGTTTTAATTTCTAATTTGTTTGCACGACGATTTACTTTGAATGCATATCTTCTCAACTTTTCTTGTTGACCATTTGCTTTCTCTGTTAATATCGGCTTGATTAGTATTTCTGATAATTTCATAATTGTAGTTTTTAAAGTCCTGTAAAGCTTAAGCTACTGCTTCCTCTTCGTTAAAAATTTTAGCAGCACCTTCAGTGATCACTAACACATCAGCATTCATAATGTCATACGTATTGATGTCAGCTAATAATGAACTTGCTACATTTGGAATGTTACGTGTACTCAAATAAATGTTATCGTTGTATTCAGGTAAAATCACCAAAGTTTTTTTGTTCTCTAAACTTAATCCAGCCATGATTGCAGCAATTGCTGAAGTTTTTGGTGCATCTAAGATGATGTCCTCTAAAACTAAAATTGCTTGTTCGTTGGCTTTGTGAGATAATGCAGAAATTTTTGCAAGATCTTTTACTTTACGATTTAATTTAAAATCGTAAGAATGTGGTTTTGGTCCAAAGATGGTACCACCACCCTTATATAATGGGTTACGGATATTACCCTTACGAGCACCACCAGTACCTTTTTGCTTATGTAATTTGCGGCTAGCTCCTTGCACTTCAGCACGCGTTTTAACTTTATGCGTTCCTGAACGGCGCGCAGCTAAATATTGTTTAACGGCTAAATAAATAACATGGTCATTCGGTGTTGCGCCAAATATTTCAGCAGGTAATTCAACCTGTCTGCCCGTTTTTTTGCCCTTTATATTTAATACTTCTAATTGCATGATTGTCGATTAATGTGTGATTACTTTTGGATTAAAACAATTGAACCGTTGTTACCCGGTACAGAACCACTGATTAAAATATAGTTTTTCTCTGGGAATAATTTTAACACTTTCAATCCCTTTGTTTTAACGCGATCAGTACCCATACGGCCTGCCATACGCATACCTTTGAATACTCTTGCAGGGTAAGATGATCCACCAATAGAACCTGGTGCACGAGAACGATCATGTTGACCATGCGTTGCTTCACCCACACCACTGAATCCATGACGCTTTACAACCCCTTGGAATCCTTTACCTTTTGTAGTTCCTACCACTTCTACTGCATCTCCTTCCGCAAAAATGTCAATCGTTACTGATTCACCTAATGCTTTTTCGATAGAATAGTTGCGGAATTCTTTTACAAAACGCTTTGGAGCAGTTTGTGCTTTAGCGAAGTGATTTACTTCTGATTTTGTAGAATGTTTTTCTTTTTTGTCGCCCAATGCTAACTGCACGGCGCTGTAACCATCTGTTTCGGTTGTCTTAACCTGAGTTACAGTACAAGGACCAGCTTCGATAATGGTACAAGCAATTTGCTTACCATCTTCACCAAAGATGCTGGTCATACCAATTTTTTTTCCAATAATACCTTTCATCTGTTTTGCGGTTTATGCCCCGCGCTTGGTTCTGAGGACATCCGATGATGATGCTACACTATTATCTTGCGATTTTTAGTAGCTCGGATTCAATCCCTGTTTGCTGCCGACCTTTTCCTTTGTTTCTCAATGAAGAGAGGGGAAGTACCGGAAGTAAACAAACCTCGAAGGGCCTGTTTATATTTTACTTATTCAACCAGCGCTCCTTTCTCGACTACTGCATAATGGGCAGTGATTGGGAGATGGTATTTATAAATACTTATGCTTTGATTTCCACCTCAACACCTGATGGTAAGTCTAACTTACTTAAGGCGTCTACTGTTTTAGAAGAAGAAGTGTAGATGTCCAACAAACGCTTGTGCGTTGCTAATTGGAACTGCTCACGACTTTTCTTATTCGCATGCGGTGAACGTAATACAGTAAAAATGCGTTTGTGTGTAGGTAAAGGAATAGGACCTGTTACTACTGCACCAGTACTGCGTACGGTTTTTACGATTTTCTCAGCAGACTT
>SHWT01000102.1 GCA_009693715.1 Chitinophagaceae bacterium | reverse complement strand
CTGTATTTTGATATCACTTTGAACTAGGAAAATAATGGCTTTAAACCCATATTTTAGCCCTCTTTCCATTATATTTGCCGACTAAAAATCAGTTAACCAAACTATTATGCAACTCAAAGGATTAGTGCGCTTTTTTACATTTGCGCTTATTTTAATTTGTCTTTATCAATTGTCATTCACCTGGTTCGTTCGCAACCATGAAAAATCAATGGAAGCTAAGGCAGCAGCTTGGGTAAAAAAACTACCTACTGCACAATCTGTTTATCCAAATGATAAAGAACAACAGTTTTTATACAACGATAGTGTAAGCGATATTCAAAAAGCATATTATAAGCGTTTATTGGATAGTACAAAGGAGACCAAATTAGCTTTTGGCTTAACCACTTATGGTTCAGCTAAGGAAAAAGAATTAATGTTAGGCCTTGATTTACAAGGTGGTATGAGCGTAACCATGGAAGTGGGTTTAGATGGCTTGATTAAATCATTAGCGAATTACACTAAGGATGCTTCTTTCAATACCGCATTAAACAATGCAGTTGCTAAAAAAGCAAACAGCAGCGCTGACTTAATCTCCTTATTTAGAGATGAATATAAAACAGTTAATCCTACTGGTAAATTAGCGCCTTTATTTGCAACACGCAGTAATGGTAAATTAAAATTTGAAGCATCTGATGACGCCACTGCTACCTATTTAAAAGAACAAGCTACTCAAGCCTTCGATAATACTTATCGTATTTTAAGAACGCGTATTGACCGTTTTGGATTAGCATCTCCTAATATTAATCCAGATGCCAACAAAGGCATTATCAGTATTGAATTAGCGGGTGTAAATGATAAAGAGCGTGTTCGTTCTTATTTACAATCAACTGCAAATCTTCAATTTTTCGAAGTGTATACATTTGAGAATAAAGATTTTCAAGCAGGTATCTTAGCTGCGGATAAAGCGATTGAAGCAAGCTTAAACGGTATTACCGATACGAGTGCAAAAGCAGATACTACAAAAGCTTTGGCAAATAAAAATCCTTTATTAAGAACAGTTCAATTTACACAACCCTTCCAAGGAAAAAATGGGCAGTATACTTTCCCTGCTGAGATTGGTTATACATTGAAAAAAGATACTGCTATTTTAAATGCTTATTTAGCAATGCCTGAAGTGAGATCAAAATTCCCTTCTAATTTGGTTTTCATGTATGGTAAAGTAGAATCAGAAGACCCAAAAACAAAAGATGTACTTCCTTTATATGCAATTAAAACATTAGACAATGGTACCGCTGAATTAGAAGGTGATCATGTTGCTAATGCAGCACAAGATTTTGATGAAAGAGGAAAAGTGGCGATTAAAATGAACATGGATAAATTAGGTACCAGCATCTGGGGTAAAATGACCACTAGAAATATTGGAAAACCAATTGCCATTGTTTTGGATAATATCGTTTATTCAGCACCTAATGTAAATGATGCCATTACTACTGGTAACTCTCAAATTTCTGGTAATTACTCATTAAAAACTGCACAGGATTTAGCACAAATTTTAGAAAGTGGTAAATTACCTGCACCCGCTAAAATTGTACAAGAGCAACAAGTAGGTCCTACTTTAGGTAAAGCTTCCATTCAAGGTGGCGCAATGTCATTTGGAATTGCATTCCTTGTGATCTTTGCATTAATGTTGCTATACTTTAACACCGGTGGATGGGTTGCAAATATTGCATTGATCTTAAACTTACTTTTCACGATAGGAATTTTAAGTGCACTTGGATTTACTTTAACTGCACCAGGTATTGCCGGTTTGGTATTAACCATTGGTATGGCGGTAGATACGAATGTAATTATCTTCGAAAGAATTAAAGAGGAATTAACCAAAGGAAAAAGTTACCAATTAGCAGTAACAGATGGTTATAAACGTTCTATGTCTCCAGTATTGGATGCGCACGTTACTACCCTTTTAACTGCTTGTATTTTAGCTTACTTTGGTTTAGGTCCAGTATTAGGATTCGCTACTACACAAATCATTGGTATTTTATTATCCTTGTTCTGTGGAATTTTAGTATCTCGTTTAATCACCGATATCTACACAAGTAAAAACAGACACTTTGAATATTTCACTGCAATTTCTCGCAACATATTCAAACATGCTTCTTTCAAATTCATCGAATTCAGAAAGTACGCATACATGTTATCAGCTGTCGTTTTGGTCATGGGTGTGGCAAGTTTCTATAATGGATTTGACGAAGGTGTTGAATTTGCTGGCGGACGTAGTTACACCATTAAATTTAAAAATGCAGTAAATACCGAAGAAGTTAGAGATGCCTTAAAGGTAGTATTTGGCGAAGCACCGATCATTAAAACGGTAGATACTAAAAACCAAATCAATATTACTACTTCTTATAAGATTCAAGAGCAAGGAAATAATATTGACCAAGAAGTAGAAGCTTTATTATACAAAGGTTTGGCAAAACAATTACCTGCGAATACATCGTTCAAAGAATTTGAAACCGAATACAAACAAAGTTCTCAAACGGTTTTACCTACTATATCTGATGATTTAAAAGCAGGTGCAACCAAAGCAACTATTTTTGCTTTAATTGCAATTTGCCTGTATATATTTATTCGTTTCCGTGACTGGAGATATTCTTTAGGAACTATCTTCTCATTGTTACATGACATACTGGTTACCTTGATTGTATTTAGCTTCTTAAGAAAAGTGGTTCCATTCCCATTAGAAATTGACCAGCATTTTATTGCTGCAATTTTAACTGTGATCGGTTTCTCTATGAATGATACGGTGATTGTTTATGACCGTATTAGAGAGGATAGTCAATTAATGAAAGGATCAGATAATGCAACTATTATTAATAAAGCCATCAATCAAACTTTGAGTCGTACCATCATGACTTCATTAACCGTATTCTTAACCATCTTGATTTTATTCATCTTTGGTGGTGAAGTCACAAGAGGTTTTGCATTCGCAATGTTAATTGGAGTGATCACTGGTACTTACTCTTCCATCTTTGTAGCTGCTCCAGTATTGGTTGACTTTGCAAAAAGTCGTCCATTAGGAAAGGCAGAAGATAAAAAGAAATAATCAAGTCAACTTTGATATATAAAAATGTCCCCCCGAGTTCTCGGGGGGACATTTTTTTGAATACAATATCGTGCTAAGCGAACATTTGAGCAAAGCGATTGAGAGCGAGGATGACTGTATTTATTCAAAAAATTAAACCGCAAATGAAGTACCACATCCACAGGTACTAGATGCATTGGGATTGGTAAACGTAAACCCACGACTATTTAACCCTCCTTGCCAATCGATTGACATACCATATAAATATATCTGATGTGACTTATCCATGCAACAAGGTATCCCTTCATATAAAAATAATTCATCTGCAGGCGCTGGAACATCAAATCCTAAAACATAGGTCATCCCACTACATCCACCCCCTTTTACACCTACCCTTAAACGTTGTTGGTTGTCAAAATCAGGTTCAGCCATTAAACGCTGAATTTCAATGATGGCACCTGCTGTAAAATTGACTGGTATTGCATTCGCTATTTCGGTTCCCATATACTTTGAATTTTAAATAATCTTCTAAAACACAAAATTACAATATCTAGCGCAACTGTCATTAGATATTGTGTCGAAAATAGAAATAATCTGCGCATGAAAACAAGTAAAAAATCGTAAATTTAACTATGCAAGAGGAGTCAAAAAGAACAGATAGTGGTATTGAAGTAAAAAAAGTTTATACCCAACAGGATCTACCTGTGGATATGAATGGCAAATGCCTTCCGGGCGAGTTCCCATATACTAGAGGTGTTCAATCGGATATGTATCGTGGTAAATTATGGACAATGCGTCAATACGCAGGATTCTCCACTGCAGAAGAAAGTAATAAACGTTACCATTTTTTACTAGCCCAGGGTGTAATGGGTTTAAGTGTTGCTTTTGATTTGCCCACACAAATTGGATACGATGCGGATCATGATTTAGCAGATGGTGAAGTGGGCAAAGTGGGCGTATCCATTTGTTCCTTAGATGATATGGAAATTTTATTCAAGGATATCCCATTGGATAAGATTAGCACTTCCATGACCATTAATTCAACGGCATATATACTTCTCGCGCTTTATGTTGCCTTGGCTAAAAAAAGAGGCATTGACTTAGCACAACTATCTGGTACCATACAAAATGATATTTTAAAAGAATACGCTGCTAGAGGCACTTATATTTATCCGCCGAAAAGCTCCATGCGTATCATCACCGATATATTTGAGTGGTCAAGTGCACATTTACCTAAATGGAATAGTATTTCAATTTCAGGGTACCATATTAGAGAAGCAGGAAGTACTGCTGTACAAGAAATTGCATTTACATTAAGTAATGGGAAAGCATATGTAAAAGCTGCGATTGAAAAAGGATTAAATATTGATGTATTTGGTAAAAGATTATCCTTCTTTTTTAATGCCCATAACAATTTATTTGAAGAAGTAGCCAAATTCCGTGCTGCACGTAAAATGTGGGCACAAATCATGCAGGATTTAGGTGCTACTGATCCAAAAGCATTGATGCTTCGATTTCATACGCAAACAGGTGGTGCTACATTAACAGCACAACAACCCATGAACAATATCAGCAGGGTTACCATACAAACGATTGCAGCAGTTTTAGGCGGTACGCAAAGTTTGCATACCAACGGTTTTGATGAAGCATTAGGACTCCCTACGGAAGAAGCTGCTGGTATTGCACTTAAAACACAACAAGTAGTTGCCTTTGAAAGTGGTATCACTGATACAGCCGATCCATTGGCTGGAAGTTATTTTGTGGAAAGCCTAACGAATGAGATAGAAAAAAAAGCATTGGAACTCATTCAACAAATTGACAATATGGGTGGAAGTGTTGCAGCTATAGAATCAGGTTTTATGCAAAATAAAATTGGGGAAAGTGCCTATGCTTATCAAAAAGATATTGAATCCAATAAAAAAATAATTGTAGGGGTAAATCAATTTCAATCTTCCAATAATGTCGAAATTCCAATATTAAGAATTGATGAATCCATTCGATTACAACAAATTGAAAAATTAAAACTACTTAAATCCAAACGAGATCAAAATTCAGTGGATGCTTGCTTACTCGCCATCAAGGATGCGGCAATAAATAATACCAATATTATGCCGCCAGTAATTGATGCCGTTGAAAAATTTTGCACCCTGGGTGAAATTGCTGATACATTAAGATCCGTATTTGGTGAATACCAAGCATAACCTAACTATTATATTACACCATACAATTCATTAACATTACCCTATTCATT
This sequence comes from Chitinophagaceae bacterium, assembly GCA_009693715.1. Taxonomy (GTDB): domain Bacteria; phylum Bacteroidota; class Bacteroidia; order Chitinophagales; family Chitinophagaceae; genus Sediminibacterium. The sequence continues at coordinate 2,316 of SHWT01000102.1, read as the reverse complement.
TAACAATCCAATACTATGAAATATTTTATTTTTTTATTTTTAGCCATTACAACATTCAGTGCTACTGCGCAAGAGCTCCCAAAAAATTTCAATCAAATCGTGCAGGATATCGAACCACAACTCATAAAATGGAGAAGACACTTTCATGAAAATCCTGAACTATCTAATCGTGAATTTAATACAGGTAAATATATTGCCGATTATTTAAAAACTTTAGGCATTGAAGTACACTACCCTGTTGCAAAAACCGGTGTTGTTGCTATTTTAAAAGGCGGCAAACCAGGGCCTGTGGTTGCACTCAGGGCAGATATAGATGCACTACCTGTTCAAGAAAGAACATCCGTTCCATTTGCATCAAAAGTAAAAACAGAGTTTATGGGGCAAACAGTAGATGTAATGCATGCATGCGGACATGACTCGCATATTTCCATATTAATGGCTACAGCAAAAGTGCTTCAATCCATGCAGAAAGAAGTACCAGGAACTGTGGTATTTTTATTTCAACCTGCTGAGGAAGGCCCTCCAGGCACAGAGGAAGGCGGTGCCCCTTTAATGATCAAAGAAGGCGCATTAGACCAACCAAAAGTAGAAGCAGTATTTGGGTTACATATTGAGGCAGATTTGCCAGTAGGAAATATCTATTACAAACAAGGTGCATTTATGGCATCCTCTGATTGGTTTACCATCAAAATAAACGGCAAAGGAAGCCATGGTTCACAACCTTGGGGCGGAGTTGATCCAATTGCATCTGCCGCGCAAATTATAGAAGGACTGCAACATATCGTAAGCAGACAAATGAACTTAATAACAGCACCCGTAGTCATCACTGTTGCTACCATCAAAGGCGGGGTTCGATCAAACATCATTCCTGAAACTGCCGAACTTACAGGTACCATTCGTACCCTTGATTCAAAAATGCAAACTGAAGTGCATGAAAGAATAAGAAATACCGTAAAAAATATCGCAGCTAGCTCAGGTGCAACTGCCGAGGTGACTATTGATACAAAAACCTTGGTTACATATAACGAACCTAGCTTGGTTAAAAAATCATTACCCTCCCTATTTAAAGCAGCAGGTGAAAACAATGTAATTGAAACCACTTGGCAAACAGGCGCAGAAGATTTTTCATTTTTTAGTGCAAAAGCACCAAGCTTCTTTTTTTACTTAGGGGCACTTCCTGCAGGTAAAAATCCGAAAGACGCTGCACCACATCATACGCCCAATTTTTACATTGATGAATCTGGATTTACAGTTGGGGTTAAAGCCTTTTGTAATTTAGTATTTGATTATGCAAAAGCAAAATAATTAAAAATATTTATTTATTATAAACGCGGGCGCCAAATAATAAACTTCCAATACGCACCATGGTACTACCCTGTTGTATGGCCAATTTGTAATCCGAACTCATACCCATGCTTAATTGATCAAAATGGGGGGTATTTAAAAGCGAACTTGCTTTCTTGTAAGTATTACTTAAACTAGAAAATTCATTTTGCACTAATGCTGCGTCATCAGAAAAAGAAGCCATTCCCATCAACCCACGCAATCTGATATTCGTATAATTTGCTAATCGACCGCTTTGAATTAACTCCAATAAAGTCAATTCATCAAATCCAAACTTGGTTTCCTCTGAGGCAATATGCACTTGCAACAATACCTCAATGATGCGATTATTTTTTTGCGCTTGTTTGTTTATTTCAATGAGTAGCTTTTCACTATCTACCCCATGTATTAAATATACAAATGGCGCTATGTATTTAACTTTATTCGACTGTAAATGTCCAATAAAATGCCAATGAATGTCTTGTGGTAATGCTGCAGCTTTATCGACTAATTCCTGCACATAGTTTTCGCCAAAATCCTTTTGCCCTATTTGGTATAAATCTAAAATAGCTTCATTGGGTTTGGTTTTACTAACCGCAATTAACTGTACTTTATTTAATTGTAAATAAGTAGTAACTTCTTTATAAAATTCAATATTAACAGACATCTAAATATATTATGCTTTACTATATAAGGCAGTTAACCTTTTGCACAAAAATAGGATTAAAACTAAAATTATTTGGTAATACTTCGGCCAATCACCATTTTCTGTATCTCAGACGTACCTTCATAAATTTGTGTAATTTTTGCATCACGCATTAACCTTTCCACATGAAATTCTTTAACAAAACCATACCCGCCATGCACTTGCACCGCTTCGGTGGTCACCCACATTGCTGTATCACTTGCATGTAGTTTTGCCATGGCTGCAGATAAAGTATAATCCATTCCATTGTCCTTTTCCCATGCTGCATGATAACATAAAAATCTGGC
>SHWT01000101.1 GCA_009693715.1 Chitinophagaceae bacterium | reverse complement strand
TTGATGAACTTGGTAGTAAAGAATTTTTCTTTAGACACTAACCAGCCCAATGAACTAGAATAAAAATTACCAAATTGATTGTCCTTACCAAATGCGATAGAACCATCACGACGAGCAGAAAAAGAAGCTAAATACTTATCATTGTAGTCGTAGTTTAAACGACTAAAGTAAGATAAGTTACGGCGGAAATACTCGTAATAATAACCAGATAAGGCATCGGTATTATTCGCATTGTTCGAGCCAGTAGCTGCTGTGAAATCTGCAAATGCCCATGAGTTAAACGGCACATCTTGACGACTCGCACCTGCAGTATTGCCTGTAGTTTTTTGAGCAGACATGCCCGCTACAGTTTCAAAATGGTGGTTGGTATTAATGTTAAAATTATAGTTGAAATAGTTTTCAAAAATATAATTAAAGTTGCTTGCCTTATCGTGCGAAATTTTATTATGCTTACCTAATACCGCAGAACCATCTTCATTCATTGAGTTATCGACATTGTAAGTGCCATAATAAGCAAGTGGACTAAATGATTTAGCATTACCATCATACTTTGTATATCCAAAACGAGAAGTGAACTTCACATTTTTAATCACGTCATATTGTAATTCAAACTTACCATATAACTTAGTTCCTATGTTTTTATTATAAGTATTATCTAAAACAGTAAGTGGGTTAAAAATTTCAGATAAAAGCAAATTACTGAAGCCAAATTTACTTGCTGTATTTTTTGTATTCAAAATAGAAACGGTAGGATCAAAGTTTAAAGCACTTCCAATCACACTATTAAATGAGTTTTCTAAAACGCCTTTAGAATCTAATATTAAAGCGCTGGTATTTATAATGAATTTTAATTTAGAAGTTAAATCAAAATTCAAATTAGCTGTAAAGTTGGATCTAGTGAAATTAGATTTGTCATTACCACCTACAATTCCACCTTGGTTTAAATAACCTGCACTTAATAAATAAGACATTTTATCAGAACCGCCTTTTGCGGTCAAATTATATATTTGTTGCGGAGCGTCTTTAAAAATTTGATTTTGCCAGTTGTTTCCTACTCCAATGCCAGATAAATTAGAGAAAATTGGCGCACCACCTGCAGTTGTACTTCCTTCATTTAACATTGCAGCATATTCAGTGGCATTTAAAACACCAATCGTGTTCATCACTTGTTGCATACCATAGTTACTGCTAAAGCTAAATTCAGCCTTTTGATTTTTCTTACCTGATTTAGTAGTTACCACGATTACACCATTACCACCTCTTACACCATAAATAGCAGTGGTTGCCGCATCTTTAAGTACGTTGATGGTTTCAATATCGCTAGGATTGATTGAGTTTAAATCAACCAAAGATTGTTGCACTCCATCTACTATCACAGTTGGATCTGTTCCAGTGAAAGAAGGAATACCCCTAATTAATACTGTTGGTTTAGAACCTGGAGAACCACCTTGAATGACACTCACCCCAGAAGCACGACCTTGTAGGGCCTCTTCGGTACGAACTGCATTCACTTTCTCGATGTCTGCACTTTTAATCGTGGAGATAGCACCAGAAACATTGGTGATTTTTTGGGTACCATACCCAACTACAATCACTTCATTTAAATTAGATTCAGCTACTTCGGTTAATTCAAAGTTGACAGTTCCCGCAGCAGATACTTTTTTCTCTACTTTGTTCATGCCTACATAACTAACTACTAAAGTTGCTCCTTTTGCCGGGATGGAAACGGTAAAGTTTCCTTTCGCATCGGTCAAAGTAGTTTTGTTTGTTTCTTTCACTACTACTGAAGCGCCGACAAGCAATTCGCCGTTGGTCTTATTGGTTACCTTGCCCCCTACCTGAATGTTTTGAGCAAAAGCTCCCACAAAAAGGCATAAAGTGAAGGCAGAAGTAATCCAAAACCTGAGTTTTAATTTCATATACACTTTAATTAATGGTTTAAATATTAGAATTTTTATGATTTAAAAAGATAGAATGACTTATTTGAGAAATGGGACCTTGCTTTTTTAACAAATTTTAAAGCAATTTGATTAGGCGCGCTCAAAGATTTTGAAGAGCGTTCAATAAAAAGCAAGGAAATGGCTAGAAATAGGGGGAAGGATAAGCTAAAATTAGCTTTCGCCGTAGCAGTAGCTAACCCATATACTAGGATAGGCCAAAAAGCAAGTTTTGTAGCGTTTTTCATTGACATAAGCTAAGAATCGTTCAACAGATGTAGTATTTAAGTACATTTCTATTGATATGCAAAAGTATGAACTACTTTCTCTAATTTTAATTAATTGACCACATCACTACTACTACTTAAATTTAAAATATTATATTTAGGTTATAATTACTACATCACTACTACATCTCAACTAATATTATTTTTAAATCAAGATGATGTACTCTATGAAAAACTACCAACTTTTAGCTTTTTTGTTATTTTCTAGTCAAATCCTGGGGCAACCCTTTATTGGACAGAGAGAAATAACCAATTATGAAAAAAAGAAGTACAATGCAGGTACGCAAAATTGGCAAATACAACAGGACAAACAAGGAAGGATGTATTTTGCCAATAATGAGGGGGTTTTAAGTTTTGATGGCAATTACTGGGCATTATATCCCCTCCCGAACAAAACCATTGTCTGGTCAATAGAAATGGCAAATAATAAATTGTTTGTAGGGGGCCAGGATGAAATTGGTTATTTAAGCCCAGATGACGGTGGTCAATTGGTTTTTCATTCTTTGAAGTCCTTACTGGACGAATCAGATCAGAAGTTTGCAGATATTTGGAATATTGTCCATGTAGGCGAAGACATTTTTTTTAGATCTATCTCTCGTTTATTTAAGTGGAACAAGGGGAAAATGAAGGTTTACCAGCCAAGTTCTACCTGGTTTTTTTTAGGCAAGTTTCAAAATAAAGTCATAGCGCACGATGAGACAAGAGGAATCATGATGTATAAAAATGGCAATTGGGAGGTGTTCATTAAAAAACAGGATCTGCCAGAAAATTTTTATATCACATCCATAAGTGATTATACCCAAGGTAGTAGCATTATAACTACTTCTAAAAACGGACTTTTTCAATTAACCGAAGAAGGTATAAAACCATTAACTATTAAGGGCGTCAATAATAACCAGCATTTTACGAGCGTAGTCAAAATAGATGAATTTAATTATATACTAGGGACTTATAATAATGGGGTGTATTTATTCAATGAAAAAAATGAAGTCATTGAAAGTTTCAGCAAACAAGAAGGATTACAAAATAATAATCTTAGAAGTTTATATATTGATAAGTCAAAAAATATATGGATGGGATTAAACAATGGAATTTCATTTATCCCTTTTAATAATGCCATCAAAGATATTAACCCTGTTAATTTTGGAGATGGATCAGGGTATAGTATGGCGGTGCACAAAAATCACATGTATTTTGCTTCTTCCAATGGAACTTTTGAACTGCCCTTTGAAAATAAAAAGGATTTAAGTTATTTAAAAAATGATTTGACAAATATCTCAGAAGGACAAACCTGGAAATTAGGCATATTAAATAACCAACTTTATGCGGGAAAGGAAGATGGTTTGTATCAAATAGAAAATCGAAATGCAAAAGTAGTAGATAAAAAAAGTGGATATTGGATATTCGAAACCTTGTCTAATAAGCAAAATATTGCAGTAACTGGTAGTTATGAACAAGTAAGATTATTTGAACAGAAAGAAGGTAAATTAAATGACCTAGGAAATATTAAAAGCTTTGCGGGTTCTGCTAGATTCCTTGCGATAGATGCTAATAATTATATTTGGGTGTCACACCCTTATCGTGGTGTGTATAAAATAAATTTGAAGGATTCAAGTACTAAATTATATACCAGTGATCAAGGACTGCCTTCTACACTTAATAACCACGTATACAAAATAAAAAATAAAGTACTCATTGCCACCGAAAGAGGCATTTTTGAATACAATGAAGTAAATGATCGTTTTGAAATGTCATCTTATTATAAAAATATTTATGGAGATAAAAGCGTTCGTTATTTAAAAGAAGATGTACTAGGCAATATCTGGTTTGTACAAGACAAAAATTTAGGTGTTATAGATTTAAGTGGTCCAAAACCAAGCATAGTTTACATTCCTGAGTTAAATGGTAATATACTAAGTGGTTTTGAAAACGTATACTCCTATGACAAGTACAACACCTTTATTGGAGGTCAAAAGGGATTCTATCAAATTAATTTTGAGAAGTATAAGGAAAACATCAGCCCTTTAAAAATATTTATCAGAAATGTAAAAATTAAAGGGGATGTAGATAGTGTTTTATTTGGGGGTTACCATGGAGATATCAATGAAGAGCAATCACTTCCCAATATAGACAACGCAAAGGTAGCATATCAATTAAACTCCTTTCATTTTGAGTATGTATCTCCATTGTTTGAGCAACAAACTAATCTAGAGTACAGCTACCGTTTAAAAGGATTTGATAAAACCTGGTCCGACTGGAACAAAAAAACTGAAAAAGACTATACCAACTTGTCTATAGGTTACTATGTATTTGAAGTGAAAGCAAGAAATAATTTAAATAATGAATCGCCGGTCACGAGTTATATATTTCAAGTATTACCTCCTTGGTATTTTAATATTTGGTCTATTACTTTTTACGGAATTTTATTATTTATACTGATATACTTGCTCTATAAGCTTCAAGCAAAAAAGTATTCAAAAAGATATCAGGAACAACAAAAGGAATTAGAATTAAAACATCAAATTGAATTAGAAAAAACGGATAAGGAACTCATTCAATTAAAAAATGAAAAATTAGAAACAGAAATTGAATTTAAAAATTCAGAATTAGCTTCTTCTGCTATGAACTTGGTTCAAAAAAAGGAATTCATTTTAAAGATTAAAGAAACGCTTCAGCATTTAAATAAAAGTGAGAAGGAGTCCATGGATTCACAGGACCTAAAAAAATTATTACGCAGTTTATCCGAAGAAGAAAAGCTCAATGATGAATGGGAGCAATTCTCTATACATTTTAACAACGTACATGGCGATTTCTTAATCAAACTAAGTGAAAAATATCCTATATTAAAATCACATGAATTAAAATTGTCTGCGTATTTAAGAATGAACTTAACCTCCAAGGAAATTGCACAATTAATGAGTATTTCGGTACGTGGGGTAGAAATTAGCAGATACCGATTAAGAAAAAAATTAAACATCCCAACAGAAACGAACTTATTCCAATTTTTATTTGAAATTTAACTAGGGGATTAGTTTGGATATTTTGATTCACAAACAATTTAAATTTCTTTATTTAGCTTTAGGAAGTTACGCCTTGGAACAGATAAAGATTATTCTGTAAATAGTTAGCGGCGCCATTAACTATTTCTCCGCTGCCTACTTAGCAAATGCATCGGCAATTTTAGCAGTTTCGTGCGTTCCATTATGTATGAACACTCTGTACTTTAGATGAACAAAGTGCCCTTTTTTACTTTTAATAATTATAACTGCAGTTTTTCTTGACTTGCGCGCAGCTTTTATAATAAACTATTCATGATGCCATGGGTGTTTCAAAACAATGCCCCAGCTCCGCATACAACGCATCCACTTCAGCATGTTTTAATAAAAAGGTACCTAAAAGTTATATGCTATAACTTAATTTCACTAAGTTGAACGCCAAACAACTTTAGTGTTAATGCATTTAAATCCATTTCATTTCCTTTTAGGTGAATTGTTTTTTGAATATGCGTTTGGGTATCGCCTGGAGATAAAGCCATTGCTGGAGATGAGCCTTCTAATTCATAAAACTTACCCATTTGTTTGCCATCCACCGGGCCATCCGTATAGGCATTTAACGCATCGCCTTTAAAGGGTTCAGCCTGCATTTGCCATAATGAATTGACATAATCCGTTTTGCCTTTTGGCAAAGTAAACTGTATAATAGTTAAAACTTTATTTTGCGCATCATAGCTTGCCGCCATTGGCATTGCGCGTAAAGGAGAGATGCCTATTTTGCTTCTTTGCTTTGCATCTGCTTTAAATAATAAGTAACCATTTTTTACTTGTAATCTTGTGCTATCTAATTTTTCAAAGTAATCATCAGTAACAATTTTTCCTAACTTAGTTTCATCTCCTTTTTGGTAGGGAACAAAAACCGTGGTGTGGTCGTTTGCTTGCAACATACTTAAAACCCAAATGGACAACAATCCCGAATTTTTTGTCCACGGGAATTGACCTATATTTTTTACTTTGTTTTCTGTTTCAAATCCAACCGCTTTTATCGAAGCGCCCGTTTTTATACCAAGGACATTGGTAATATTTTCAGTGCTTAATAATTTTATTTTTCTATTTACTTCCAAATCAAATTGGGCGCCCGAATAATTTAATAAATGAATTTTTTTATTAAAAATAGCCTCCGTGCTTGTTGTCGCTACTAAATCAAATCCTTCGGTATCAAGACTTGGCGGTACATACCAATTTTCAAATTTGAATTCAGTGTTCGGTTTAAAATAAATGGAAAATTGCCCACCTTCTGGTCCCAACCAAAATCTTTCTTCGCCGCCAAAGGCATTAAAATGAGGCGTTAGTTTATTCGCTGCAATTAAATCATGGTTAATCCATCCAAAACTAAATCCTTTATCGCCTTCGGCCGAGCTGGTCATGACACGGCCTTGGTATTTTGGTAAAACAATTAAAGAAGCTTCTCCGTTTTTCAACAACACTAAATCCTTATGGTATTTTTTTAAAAAAGTGTGGTCATAACCAAATGAACCTTTCTCAAATTTATCCGATTTACTTACTTGGGTATTTAAATTATTAAAGGGTTTATCTAAATAAAAATAGGCAGTTGCAGCAACGGCATCGGTTCTATAAAAATTCATTCCAAAATTTTTATTATCAAAAAACGGATTGTTGATGCCGTCTTCAAAAGTGGTATCTAATAAGCCATAAGTAATGGGTGGGTTGCCCTTTAAATTCAATATATCACTTGCGCCTTCTTGTTTAATGAAAAAAACAGGTTGAATATTTGCGCCATTTTTGATGAGTGTTCTAATTTTTTCTACAGAACTATTCCCTATTTGCTGAATAGTCACCTTACATTGACTTTGAAAATAAATAGGGTCTGGTACATGATATCTATAAAAACAATACTCCCCTTTCTTATCATCTGAAATTAAGGAGCCTTGAAACTGATCTTGATATTCACCTTGTCCCCATCCTGTTCCAATATAGTCTTCCGTTCCAGTTCCTGAAAGTGAGGGCAATTTGTTATCGCCATCTAAATATACTTTCACCTCCCCTTCACCAAACCAGGTATCTCGTAACATGGTATCACTAATCACTGAAATATTGGTTCCAATGAATCGTCCTTTTCCATTAATGGTAGGCAAAATTTCAAAATCCTTGCCCAGTGTTGTTTTTGGTACATGATGCCAGTAGGCATGAAAGTACATAGCATCATCAGGCACTTTTTCTGAAGTATAATTTATATCATACCAAACGAGGGCATGTGAACTTGACTCATTGACTAAAACAATTTTTGCTGCTGTCCGGAATGGCATTGGTATTGTAAAATTAAAAGAACGTCCTTCTGGATTTGAGAATAATGCATTTTTATACGCTTTAGATTTACCCAGACCTAAACCAAAAAAATCGCCAATAGGTGCTGAAACTGCGGGGGTTTTGCTTCCATCCCAATACATTTCAATACGAACATGTTGCATTTGGTCAGCTGATCTTGGTATGGTGCCGCTTAACCACATGCGTCTCACAATACCAGCACCAGTAGCATCTAATAAATTAAT
>SHWT01000100.1 GCA_009693715.1 Chitinophagaceae bacterium | reverse complement strand
ATGGATTCAAAATCCAACTATCTTAGGAATAAACCAAACTATTTCAAGAGCTGGCTTAAACAAGCCTGTACCTTGTCTGCATCCATTTTACTTTGAATAATGTTCATTTGTTCTGCAATTTGGCTGGTACACAAATTCCCAATACTTCCCTCGTGCGAATGATTCAGTTCAGTGGTATAATTAAATTTTCCTGCTTCAATGTCCAAACCTATTTTCTTATAGGCATCTCTAAATGGCATGCCTGCATTTACCAATTTGTTTACTTCCTCCACGCTAAATAAATATTGGTATTTAGTATCAGCTAATAAATCTTTTTTAACCTCCATATTTGCAATCATCAAAGAAGCCATCTCTATACAATTTTTAAGTTGGCTGAAGGCTGGGAATAGATGCTCCTTCAATAATTGCAAATCACGATGGTACCCTGATGGCAAATTGGTCGTCATCAGCATAATTTCATTAGGCAGGGCTTTAATGCGATTACAATAGGAACGAATTAATTCAAACACATCTGGATTTTTTTTATGCGGCATGATACTCGAACCCGTAGTTAATGAATCCGGAAACTGAATAAATCCAAAATTTTGATTCATAAACAAACAAGCATCCATACTTAGTTTAGCTAAGGTGTCCGCAATATTTGCCATGGCCATCGCAGTCATTCTTTCAGCTTTGCCCCTACCCATTTGCGCATACACTACATTAAAGTTTAAGGATTCGAAACCTAATAATTCAGTAGTTCTTGTACGATTTATTGGGAAGGAAGATCCATAGCCTGCAGCAGAACCTAATGGATTTTTATTAACTACATTATAAGCTGCATGTAGCATGGTCATATCATCCACCAAACTCTCCGCATAAGCCCCTAGCCAAAGACCAAAGGACGATGGCATAGCCAATTGCAAATGCGTATAACCAGGCAATAAGTCATTTTTATGTAACTCACTTTTCGTTTGTAATAACTTGAAAAAATCATTTACTGTTGCACTTAATTGAATTAATTCCGAACGAAGAAATAATTTAATATCAACTAAAACTTGGTCATTTCTACTTCTTGCACTATGAATTTTTTTTCCAACATCTCCCAACTTCGAAGTCAATAATATTTCTACTTGTGAGTGAATATCTTCAACGCCTGGTGCTAATTTAAATTTTCCATCTTGAATGGTTTGGTATATTTCAACAAGCGCTTTTTTTAATTGTACCAATTCATCCGCTGTCAATAAACCAACTTCCGATAACATGGTAATATGTGCGATTGAACCGAGTACATCATAGGATGCCAAATATTGATCCATCGCTTGATCGTTACCAATGGTAAATTTTTCAACCGCAGATGCGACTTCATTATTTTTTTGCCAAAGTTTACTCATGGTTGAAAATTGTTGAAAGTAATTGAATATAAGTGGTTACCCCTTCTTTGATTTCATTCGTATATATAAATTCATCTGCAGTGTGACTTCTTGCAGAATCGCCAGGGCCCATTTTTAATGTAGGGAAAGGCATCAATGCTTTATCCGAGGTTGTCACTGAGCCATAATACCCTTTACCTAGGGCCAGTCCAGCTTTGATGATCACATGATCAAGAGCGATACCTGAGGATCTCATCCGTAAACTTCTTGGGGTAACTTCCGATTTTACATGCTGCCCAATCGTCGCTAATACTTCTTCAAAAGTATACAATTCATTTACACGCACATCCACCACCATCTTACAATTGGAAGGCACTACATTATGCTGTTTATTATCTGTTTCAATAACGGTTGCTGTCATTTTTACTTGTCCTAGTAATTCTGAAACTTTGTCAAATTGGTAATTTCTAAACCATTCCAAATCAGTCAGTATTTTATACAAAGCGTTTTCACCTTCTTCTCTAGCAGCATGCCCTGCTTTGCCGGTAGCCATCACATCTAATACCATGAGTCCGCGTTCAGCAATGGCAAGTTCCAATTTTGTAGGCTCTCCTACAATTCCAAATTCAATTTTTGGTAATTGGGGTAAAACCAATTCAATGCCATCATGTCCCGAAATTTCTTCCTCGGCTGATGCAGCAAAAATAATATTGTAGGGCAAATTTTCTTTGTCATAGCAATATAAAAAAGTAGCCAATAAGCTCACCAAACAACCGCCAGCATCATTGCTTCCTAAACCATATAATTTTCCTTCTTTTTCAAAAGGATCAAATGGATCAATCGTATATCCTTTATTTGGTTTAACCGTGTCATGATGTGAATTCAATAATAAAGAAGGCTTACTGCTGTCAAAATGTAAATTAGTCGCCCAAATATTATTGATTAATCTTTCCGTTTTAATTTTTCGCGCCGCAAAAAAATCAATTAAAATAACTGCAGTCTTATCCTCTTCCTTACTGAAAGATGGAATAGCTATTAATGATTTTAATAAATCAATGGCGTCCTTTTGAAGCCCATTGATTAATGCGTTATCCAGCGATAGGTTATTATTAATTGGCATTAGATTGTTATTGTAGTACCTGCTGTACCATTCATTAATTCAATTAGTTTTTCCGCCTTCCCAATGATGACCGATTGTACGCCCCCATATAAAGCTAAAAAAGCATTGTCAATTTTAGGTATCATCCCTTCAAAAATGACATTTTCTTTTTTAAGTTGGCTATAAGTTAGGTTATTAATAGATGAAATTACAGAAGCTTCATTATTGACATCCGCTAATACCCCTTCCTTTTCAAACCCATATACTAGATGAACCTTGTAAGTATTCGACATGGCAGTCGCAATAGTTTGCGCAATGGTGTCCGCATTGGTATTCAATAACTGACCAGCGCCATCATGGGTGATGGGTGCAATAACCAACCTTGTATTATTCAATAATTGTTGGTGAATAAACTCAGTATTTACTTCATCAATATCCCCTACAAATCCAAAATCAACATTAGTTCCAACTCTTTTATGTGCCTTTATTAAATTAGCATCTGCACCAGAAAGTCCCAATGCATTTACATTCAAAGCCTGCAATTGTGCGATTATATTTTTATTAATGTAACCTGCATAAACCATAGTTACAATTTTCAAAGTTTCCCCGTCTGTAATTCTTCTTCCTTCCACCATGGTCTGTTCCACCCCTAATGATACAGCTAAGCTAGTGGCCAACTTCCCACCCCCATGTACTAAAATAGCCTGGCCTTTTATATGCGAAAAAGCCTGTAAGCATGTTGTCAACAATATTGGATTGTCAACAATATTACCCCCTATTTTTATGACATATAAATTTTCCATAAAGCCGCTTGGCTGCTATTTATTTGTTGCATTTAATATTTCTGATAAAACAGCTTGTACTGCCCAAACGCGATTTGACGCTTCCTTGGTCACTAAACTATTCGCGCCATCTAATATTTCGTCACTTAATTCCACATTTCTTCTCACTGGCAAACAGTGCATCACTTTTGCATCATTAGACGCTGCTAATTTTGCATTGGTTAACATCCAACTAGCATCAGTGCAAAGCACTTTACCATAATTTTGATAACTACTCCAGTTTTTTACGTAAACAAAATCGGCATCTTTTAAAGCCGCTTGCTGGTCATGCGTTATACGAGCGCCATTGGTGTACTCAGTTGACAAATCGTATCCTTCAGGATGTGTAATAACAAAATCAGCTTCCCCCCATGCATTCACCCACTCACTAAAACTATTAGCCACGCATTGAGGTATCGACTTTATATGTGGCGCCCAGGTTAAAACGACCTTTGGTTTTTTATTTGTAAATGTGCCACTCAAATTCATCGATTCTTGCATAGTTATAATATCTGTCAAAGATTGAAGCGGATGCAAGGTTGCACTCTCTAAACTTACAACGGGAATTCCTGCATATTTAATAAATTGATGAATAATATGCTCACTATAATCAGCTGATCTATCCTGTAAACTAGGGAAAGTACGAATGCATAGAATGTCAAAATAATTGCCCAATACGGGTGCTGCATCTTTAATGTGTTCAACGGTTGTTCCATTCATAATGGCGCCTTCCACAAACTCTAAAGCCCAACCTTCCTTATCAACATTAAAAAGAATAGGCTCCATGCCTAAATTTTGCGCTGCTACTTGTGTACTTAATCTTGTTCTTAAGCTTGGATTAAAAAAAAGTAAGCCTATGCGTTTATGGGCACCTAAATTTTTATCCAACAAAGGTTGTTGTTTATAGGATAATGCCTTTTTTACCAAAGCATTAATATTAGCCACATCCTTTACTGAAATAAATTGTTTCATGCGCTTAATCTTTCTTTTGCTTCAATACTTGAATTGCATTATTCAAGCCGGTTAAAAATAAATTGATGTCCTCCATGCTTATTGCTAAGGAAGGCAATAGTCTTATTACATTTGGTTTTGCTTCCCCTGTAAATATTTTTAAATCATTCAATAATACCTTGCGCAGCTCTTCTAGTCCCGCTTCCATTTCAAAACCAATCATTAATCCGCGACCTCTAACTGATTTAACGCCTTCTGTATTTTTTAAAGCATTGATTAAATAATTACCCTTTTCCTCGGCAGCTTTAATTAAATGATCTTGTTGCATCACTTCAATGACCGCAAGTGCTGCTGCACATGCTAATGGATTTCCGCCAAACGTGGTTCCCAACATACCAAACTTGGCTTGAATATGGGGTGCTATTAATATGCCTCCAATGGGAAAACCATTACCCATGCCCTTTGCCATTGAATAAATATCTGCATTGACACCAGCATGATCATGCGCAAAAAATTGACCAGACCTGCCATAACCACATTGTACACTATCCGCAATATAAACTGCACCAAAATCGTCACAACATTTTCTGATGGCTTGCAAAAACGCATCATCTGCTTCATAAATACCAGCAACACCTTGAATACCTTCAATAATTACTGCTGCAATACTTGTTCCTTGTTCTGCAAAACATTTTTGCAAAGCTGCAATATCATTAAATGGCAAAAAGAGTACATTGTCTGTTTCATTGACTGGCGCAACAATACTTGGATTATCAGTCGCAGCTACTGCTAATGAAGTACGTCCATGAAACCCTTTTTTAAAGGCTACTATTTTCTTTCTGCCTGTATGAAATGAAGCTAATTTTAATGCATTCTCATTTGCTTCAGCGCCACTATTACATAGAAACAACTGAAAATTATTTTTCCCACTAATATTATTCAATGCAGTTGCCAATTCTTCCTGAATGGGCATCACGACCGAATTTGAATAAAATGCAATCGCATGCAATTGATCCTCAATGCGCTTTACCCAATGGGGTTGCGTATGACCAATACTAATAACTGCATGTCCCCCATACATGTCTAAATATTCTTGTCCTTTGTCGTCCCATACGCGGCTGCCTGCAGCTTTTGTAATAGCGATGGGGTTTAAAGGATAAACATTAAATAAAGACATGGTGTTAAAATTTTATTGTAAAGAAAAACAGCTATTGCGTACTATAAAATATTGCTGTTATCATTTATTTATCTTGTTGTTAAAAATAATTTGCTTTTAATTGTAAGCCCGCACCCTCATCGATTCCAAAAATCAAATTCATATTTTGCACCGCTTGACCTACTGCTCCTTTTAATAAATTGTCAATCACTGAATGAATGGCAATTTTATTTCCTTGTTTTTCAATATGAATGATGCACTTATTGGTATTTACGACTTGTTTTAAATCGATATTGTTTTTTGACACCTGCGTAAATGCGTGACCTTCATAGTAAGCATTATACAAATCATAGAGTGCTTCCAAACTTAAATCAGCACTTACCACCGATGTTACAAAAATACCTCTTGTAAAATCGCCTCTCCAAGGAACAAAATTTACTTCCGCATTTTGATTGCCTTGCAATTGCGCCAAACTTTGAACAATTTCGTTCAAATGTTGGTGCTGTAATGTTTTGTAAGCTTGAATATTATTGGCCCTCCAACTAAAATGACTGGTATTGGATAAACCTTGTCCTGCACCAGTAGCACCTGTGATACCTGTTGTATAAACCTCCTTTAATAAACCTTTCGAAGCCAATGGCAGTATACCTAATTGTATGGCAGTAGCAAAACATCCTGGATTTGCAATATTAGTGGCCGACTTAATTGCATCCCTTTGTAATTCAGGTAATCCATATACAAAATTTCTATCCCCTATTGTAGCAGAAGCAACTAATCTAAAATCTTGTGAAAGGTCAATAATTTTTATACTTGCTTTTATTTCATTAGCAGTTAAAAACTTGCTAGCATCTCCATGTCCTACACATAAAAATAATACATCAATATTCTGATCCAATGTGTTTGTAAATTTCAATGAGGTATCCCCAACTAAATCAGCATGCACCTTGCTCACTAATTCGCCAGCACTGCTTGTGCTATGCACAAAAGAAATATGCGCATTTGGATGTCGCAACAATACACGTAGTAATTCACCACCTGTATAACCTGCGCCACCAACAATACCAATATTTACTTTTTGCATTTGATTCATTTTATAATTCTGTTGATAATAAATTACTTTTTATTTGCTTCTTTAACCTGATGAAAAATAGCAGTTTGGTTGCCAAATATTTTGGTGAACCCTCTAACATCTGCACCCGTCCAACCTGTATTCATTTCGCCATACTTGCCAAACTTCGCACTCATTAAATCGTTCGCCGATTCAATACCAATGATTTGAAAACGATAGGGATGTAACTGAATAAATACTTCCCCTGTTACTTGTGCTTGTGAATTATTTAAGTAAGCTTCAATATCACGCATCACAGGATCTAATATTTGACCTTCGTGTAACCAGTTGCCATAAAACTGAGCCAATTGGTCCTTCCACGACAATTGCCATTTGGTTAATACATGTTTTTCTAATGCATGATGTGCTTTCAAAATAACCATGGGTGCTGCCGCTTCAAAACCCACACGTCCTTTAATACCAATGATGGTATCACCCACATGTATATCACGACCAATGCCATAAGCACCTGCAATTGATTGAATATATTGAATCGCCTCAGTAGGATGTGCGAAAGATTGACCGTTTACTTTATTAATTTCTCCCTGCGCAAAACCGATGACCATTTCTTCGGTAGCACCTTCCTTTGTCATTTGCGTTGGCCATGCACTTTCGGGTAACATGCCTTTTGAATTTAGGGTTTCCTTTCCACCAACACTGGTACCCCACAATCCTTTATTGATGGAATACGCTGCTTTCTCAAAATTCATTTCCACCCCCTTGGCTTTTAAGTATTCAATCTCAGCTTCTCTACTTAATTGTAAATCACGAATGGGTGTTAAAACTTCAACACCTGGAATCATAATATTAAAAATCATATCAAATCGAACCTGGTCATTACCCGCACCTGTACTTCCGTGTGCGACTAATTTGGCGCCTACTTTTTTTACATGTTCCGCAATATGCAGTGCTTGACTTAATCTTTCGGCACTTACACTCAAAGGATAGGTATTGTTTTTTAAGATGTTTCCATAAATCAAGTATTTAATAATACTATCATAATAACCTTTTACTGCATTAACAGTGGTATGTGTTTTGACGCCCAATGCATATGCGTGCGCTTCTACTTTTTTTAATTCTTCTTCAGAAAAACCACCTGTATTTACAATCACACTATGCACTTCCAAACCTTTCTCAAGCGTTAAGTATTTAACACAATAGGTAGTGTCTAAACCGCCACTAAACCCTACGACAACTTTTTCCATAATAATTATTTTTTTCTAAGCCAGCTTATGAATTTACTGTTATTGATTTTCTTAAATAAATTAGCATCTTCATTTTTATCCAAAATCTCTCCAACCACTTCTTGTTGATTTGTATCTTGTTTAGGCTCA
>SHWT01000099.1 GCA_009693715.1 Chitinophagaceae bacterium | reverse complement strand
GACTACAATGATAAGTATTTAGCTTCTTTTTCTGCTCGTCGTGATGGTTCTATCGCATTTGGTAAGGACAATCAATTTGGTAATTTTTATTCTAGTTCATTGGGCTGGTTAGTGTCTAAAGAAAAATTCTTTACTACCAAGTTCATCAACTTTCTAAAAATTAGAGGTAGCTATGGTTCTACTGGTAACGAAAATGTGAATCCTCAATATATAGGTATTATCACAGGCGGTCCAAGTTATGGTCCAACTGCAAACAGTAACGGTTACAGCTATGGTGAAGTATTTTATCCAGGTTCTACCGTTGGTTCTGCTGCTAACAATGCTTTAAGATGGGAAAAACAACTCCAAACTAATATTGGTTTTGACATGAGCTTCTTAAATAGTCATTTTAGTTTAACGGCAGATTATTTTGAAAAAACTGTAGATGGTTTATTATTTACACCTTCTGCTTCTTTATATTTAGGCACGGTGCCTATTCCTCAAGCTAATATTGGTACAACAAAAACTACAGGGTATGATATGACTTTAACGTATCATAATGCAAATACGCGAAAAGTAAAAGTAAATACTGCGGTAACCTTTACTACTGCTACTAATTTAGTAACAGCTACTAACTCAGATGGCACTGCTAAAATATTTGGAGGTGGATACTTTAACGGTCAATCACAGTCAGTAACTGTATTTGAAAAAGGTTTTACGCCTGGTTATTTTTATGGTTATAAAACAGCAGGTCTATTTCAAAATGCAGCTGATGTTGCTGCCGCTCCTAAACAAACAGGGGCACAACCTGGGGATATCAGATTTGTAGATATCAATGGTGATGGCAAAATTGATGCGAATGATAAAACAAAAATTGGCGACCCATTTGCAAAATTCACAATGGGTTGGAATTTAAACATTGAAGTTGGACATTTTGATTTTACTTCTTTTGTATATGCTTCAGTAGGCAATGATATATATCGTGCTTTTGAAAGAAACGCGAACTATACCAATAAGCCACGTGAAATTTTAGCAAGATGGACGGGTGAAAATTCTACCAACGACGCGCGCTTCCCAAGATATTCTTTTGTAGATAATAATAACAACGCAAGAGTATCTGATAGATATGTTGAAGATGGTTCATTTATAAAAATCAAGAATTTACAATTAGGATATTCCTTACCTGCTTCTATGACAAGAAAAGGAATCAATAAAGTGCGTTTGTATGTTCAAGTTAAAAATGCGTACACGCTTACAAAGTACACTGGGTTTGATCCAGAAATTCCAGGAGGTATCCTAGAAACTGGTGTAGACCGTGGTGCTTATCCTCAACCTAGAACCTACGCTGTAGGACTTGATATTAAATTTTAAATCTTCATAAAATGAAAATAAGCATGAAAAAATATTTAAAAATGCTCGCGTTGGTTGCCTTTTTCGGTAGCTTAAACGCATGCACCAAATTTGTGGATTATAATCCCCAAGAAGAATTTAAAACTACTGATCAGGATTATCTAAAATCTGAATCAGATTACCGTACTATGGAAATTAGTTGTTACACTCCATTACAATGGATCAACCAAGCAGTTCCTATTGGCGACATCGCTACTGACAATGCTGTAGCAGGTGGTGAAAACGCCTCAGATGTAATTCCATTGCAACAAATTGACGATTATACTACAACTCCAGTAAATGGCCAATTGACTGAAATTTGGCAATCTGCTTACGAAGGTGTGAATCGTGCTAATTATTTAATTCAATATAAAGCCACCAATCCTGCTGGCGATAAAATTGATTTTGCTGGTAAAGATGCTTTGTATGGCGAAGTAAACTTTTTAAGAGCTTACTATTACTTTACATTAGTAAAAATGTTTGGTGATGTGCCTTTGTTTACTGATAAGAGATTATCATTAACCGATTCAAAATCCTTGAAGCGTGCTCCTAAAGCAGACGTATACAAGCAAATTGAAGCAGATTTAACTGCAGCGATTGCGGTATTACCTCCCTCACAAATTCAAAAAGGACGTATCACGAAATATACTGCACAAGCTTTATTAGGTAAAGTTTATTTGTATCAAAACAAATTTGATGCAGCTGCAACCATGTTAGACAATGTTATAAATGCAAATGCCTTCTCTCTAGTACAAAATTTTGGCAATATCTTTTTATTATCTGGCGAGAATGGTACTGAATCTGTTTTTGAAATTCAGTACTCTAATGCTTCTCCTTATTATAACTGGGGTGGTGCAACACGCGGACAAGGTAACTATGCGATTCAACAATGTGGTATTCGTGGTTTATCTGGCACTTCTGATTATGCACCAGGTTGGAGTACGAACTTACCTACTAAGGATTTAGCGAATGCATATGCTGCAGGCGATCAACGTAAAAACATAACTGTATTAGATATTGATGCGTATAAAACAGCGAACCCTCAGTTTAATATTTCTTACCAAGTGGCTCCTTATAAAAATACAGGCTTATACAATCAAAAGTATTTACCCCGTAAAGGACAAACTTCTGGTCAAGTGGAATTAAACTACTTGAATAACTTTAGAATTATTCGTTATTCAGATGTTTTATTAATGGCTGCTGAAGCTTTCACTAAAGGAACAACAGTAAATGAAACGAAAGCGAAAACCTATTTAAACTTAGTTCGTCGTCGTGCATTTTTAGATAACGCGCATGATATCACTTCTACAGGAACTGCATTATATGATGCAATTTTAGCAGAACGCAGATTAGAATTAGCCATGGAAGGTGAACGCTTCTTTGACTTAGTGAGAACAGGAAAAGCGGCTTCAGTATTAGGTGCCAACTTTAAAGTAGGCAAACATGAAGTGTTCCCTATTCCACAAACCGAAGTTGAAATTTCAGGCCTCACTCAAAATCCTGGGTATTAAAAACTTTTAAAAATTAATGATAATGAAAAATTTTAAATATTTATTCGCTGTCTGTACTTCGCTGATCTTATTGGTCGGTTGTAAAAAAGACCTTTTTGAAGATGTTGCTTTCCTTGATGGGGTAAGTGCATCTGCCAAATTATCTGCTTTATATAATATAACGCAGGATAATACAGGGTTAGTAACTATTATACCTATGGGAGAAGGAGTTACTTCCTTTGATATTTATTATGGTGACGGTACCGTTGCGCCTGTTAAAGTATTACCAGGTAAAAGCACGCAACGCGTTTACAAAGAAGGCCTTTATAAAGTAAAAATTGTTGGTTATAATATTACTGGTAAAACAACTGAAGTCACGCAAGATCTAACTGTTACTTTTAGAGCACCTGAAAATTTGAAAGTAACTTTACAGCAAAATGGATTAAATCTTAAAGTGGATGCAACTGCTTTGTATGAAACTTTCTTTAGGGCTTACTTTGGAGACTCAACAACAACTAATCCAGAGCCTTTTATGTCCTTTATTGAAGGACAAGTTGTATCGCATAACTATCCTAAAGCTGGAACTTATATTGTTAGGGTAGTTGCTTTATCTGGGGGTGTTGCCACTACGCAAAAAAGGGATACCATTAAAGTAGGTAAGCAAATTGATTTACCTGTTGCGTTTGATGATCCAAATTATGATTATACGATGAGTGACTTTGGTGGTAACGTTTCTACTTTTGCAGTAGATCCTACTAATGCCGCTAACAAAGTGATGAAAGTAGATAAAAATGTAGGCGCTGAATTTTGGGCTGGTACCACAATTGGCACAGGCCTTGGATTTACAAATAAAATTGCTTTAGCGGCTAACAGAACTAAAATGAGCGTAAGAGTATATTCTCCTGCTGCTGGTTATATAGTGAAGTTGAAAATTGAAGATGCTAAAGATGGAAATAAATCGGTAGAGACCGATGCCCTCACTACAAAAGCAAATGCATGGGAAACTTTAGTATTTGATTTTAACCAACCTAGTGGCGGAACCCCACAAGCTAATTTTGGTTTTAATTACAACAAAGCATCTATCTTTTTTGATTTTGGAAATGGGAATACTTATGGCCCTACCAATAATGTCAAAAAGACTTTCTATTTTGATGATGTTATATTGATGCCAACTGAGATTGTATTAAGTCAAATTGATTTACCAGTTACTTTTGATGCCAAGAGTGTAAACTATGCAGTAACTGACTTTGGTAATAACGCTACCACTGATGCAGTTGACCCAACTAATAGCGCCAATAACGTTAAAAAAACAGTAAAGTCAAATGGTGCTGAAACATGGGCAGGCACTACAATCGGAACGCCAAACGGTTTTGCTTCTACAATTCCAATTAAAGCAGGCGCTACAAAAATGTCTGTAGATGTATATTCACCAGCGTCTGGACTCGTTATAAAATTAAAAATTGAAGATAAAAGTGACCCCACAAAATCTGTTGAAGCGGACGTAAAAACTACCAAAGCTAACGCATGGGAGACAATCACTTTTGATTTTAGTAAGGAGGCGGCTGGAACCGCTGCATTAAATACTGGTTACACATTTAATAAGGCTTCTATTTTCTTTGATTTTGGAACTGTAGGTTCGGGAAAAACATTTTATTGGGATAATGTAGTCTTTGGTGGATCAACAGTATCTAATGCAGTTGAAATTCCTTTAACTTTTGAATCTACTACACTTAGTTATGCGTTTACAAATTTTAGTGGCGGTAACGCGTCTGTTGTTGATAATCCAAGTAAGACAGGTATGAATACAAGCAGCAAAGTAGGTAAAATGATTAAAGGAGCAGGGGATCCTTGGGCAGGTGCTTTTATTACGTTAGATAATGCTGTTGATTTTTCAGCGGGTAAAACTTTTAAAGTAAAAGTATATTCGCCTAGAGTTGGTGCCAAATTGTTACTGAAATTAGAACACTTGACCGATCCTAATATTAATTTTGAAAAAGAAGTGTCTACTACAAAAGCAAATGAGTGGGAAGAAATAACTTTTGACTATAGTACGATTAATGCTGCCAATAAATACCATAAAGTGGTATTTATATTTGACCTTGGTACCATAGGAGACGGATCTGCTAATTTTACTTTTTACTTTGACGATATAAAACTTAACTAACGAATAATACAATACGTTATGAAAAATAAATTTAAATTACTTAGTTTGTTCAGCTTGTTAGTAATCCTTGGGTTCACTAGCTGTCAAAAAGAAGAATATAGTTTTGGTAGCATGAAAACTCCCACGGCTTTAGTGTTAACCACTACTGTTGCTGGCGTGGATAATGCCAACCCAGCTGGGAATGGCACTGGCTTAGTCACTATTAATGTGAAAGCGACAGATGCCCTTACTTATAAAGTGGATTTTGGGGATGGTAATACAGAAATGGTGCCATCTGGCGTCATTACTTACAAGTATACCAGTCCTGGTACTAGTGACTATAATATTACTGTTAATGCCATTGGAACTGGCGGTATTATTTCAAATACCAGTAAAAAAATCACTGTATATGTTGCATTTACTATTCCTACTGCAATTTTACAAAACTTAACGGGAGCATCTTCTAAAATATGGATCTGTGATAAAGCGGCAGATGCACATTTTGGTGTGGGACCATCTGACGCGTTTGCTCCAATATGGTATGCAGCAGGTCCTAACTCTCGTGCTTCTGATGGTTTTTATGATGATGAAGTTACTTTTAGTAAAGATGCCAATAATAATGTCTCTATGGATCTAGATAATAAGGGAACTACCTTCGTTTTGGGTGCAGCTGTTTCTTATTATGGCTTAAGTGGTCCTGAAGCTCAATACCCCATTGCAACAAAAGGCATTAAACGATTATCATTTATGGACGCTACTTCTGCAAGCACCGCTGCTAATTCTACACGAATTCAGTTTATGGTACCCGGTAATGGATTGGTATTAATTGGTATGGGTAGTAATAAATACGAAATATTAGCTTTGACTTCAACTACCATGACCTTAAGAACCATTGGCGCTGATGGAAATTCTTGGTATGAAAAATTAAAGGTTAAATAAAGGCATTGCATGAGATTATTAATGACTTGTCTGTTGAGCTTTTGGTTTTTGGGCTGCACTAAAGATGGAGCTGGCGGATCTGGTACTACAGATGTAGGACCTAGTAATCTTAGTGTTACACCAACTGTTAGTACAGATAATTCTGGTAATGTAAGTTTTATAGCCACTGCAACCAATGCAGTAAGCTATGAATATGATTTTGGCAATGGTCAATATCAAAATTCCACTACTGGATTGGTAACCTATAAGTATACTGCTTCAGGAACTTATACAATTACTGTCAAAGCAAAGAGTTCAACAGGCAAGACAATCTCAGCCGCTACCAATGTTACTATTGTGGTGGCGTTATCATTAATATGGTCTGATGAATTTAATACAGCTGGTGCACCCGATGCTTCCAAATGGGGATATGATATTGGTGCAGGTGGTTGGGGGAATAATGAATTACAGTATTATACGAATCGTACCGATAATGTTCTAGTGTCTAATGGTACTTTAAAAATCATTGCCAAAAAAGAAACCTATTCCGGAAGTAGTTATACATCGGCTCGTTTATTATCCAAAGGTAAATTTTCATTTCAATATGGGAAAATAGAGGTCTCTGCTAAACTTCCAGGAGGAGTAGGTACTTGGCCCGCTATTTGGATGTTGGGCGATAATTTTACAACTGCTGGTTGGCCAACTTGTGGTGAAATTGATATCATGGAACAAAAGGGAAGTGATATGAATCGCATTTATAGCACTTTACATTATTTAGGTAATTCTGGAGGGAGTGCCATTGGTACTTCTTATTTAATAGATAATGTGACTACTGGATTTCATAAGTATGGACTTATTTGGACCAGTGCAAGTTTACAATTTTTAGTAGATGATGTAGTCCGCTATACATTCGTGAATTCCGCAAGCTTGCCGTTTAATCAAAAATTTTTCTTGATCTTAAATATGGCTATGGGTGGAACTTTTGGAGGCAATATAGATGCTGCATTTAATAGTGCGCTCATGGAAGTGGATTATGTAAGAGTGTATCAATAATAATAGGGTTCACTTTTATAGTTAAGAATAATTCTTTTCTAAAAAAGCCCATGGTTAATTCACTACTTGCGATTTTAAATTAATTATTAATTACAACAATGAAACGTTTCAACATATTTCGAATTTCCATATCCCTATTTTGTGTTTTGATATTACAATTGCAATTAGGTGCACAATCAAATAAAAAAGTATTGTTTTTTGATGATTTCTCAAGTGCCAGTTTAGACCGTTCCAAATGGAATGTAATTATAACAGGGGATCATTTCAATGATGAACTACAAGCATATATTGATTCTGCCAGCACTTTATTTGTAGAAAATGGATGTTTGGTTTTTCGCCCTCAATATTCTCCTGGTTTTATCACCAAAGATGGCAAACGCTTTGATTTTACTTCAGCACGTATTACGACTCAAAACAAATTTGATTTTGCTTATGGTACTGCCGAAGCTAAAATAAGATTAACCAAAGGTTCGGGATTGTGGCCTGCTTGGTGGATGCTAGGAAATGAAATTTGGCCAACTACTGGCGAAGTTGATATCATGGAAAATATTGGTGAATCTGATTGGGCCAATGTGGCAGTTCATGGCCCAGGATATAGCGGCGAAACACCTTTTGTGAATCGTCAATATTTTAATGCTTCTAATGATGTTACTAACTGGCATGTATATGCCGTGGAATGGTCACCTACCGAAATGATTTTTAAATATGACGGTATTGTTATGTATAAGGTGACTAAAACAATGATCAATCATTATGGCAAATGGGTATTTGATGAGCCCAAACATTTACTATTAAACTTTGCAGTGGGTGGAATTTACCCTGCAAAAATTAATGGCATTAAAGGAAAAGGAGTAAAGTATGGTTTACCA